>DAIOVT010000223.1:0-6690 GCA_036758885.1 Kineosporiaceae bacterium | reverse complement strand
GGCTGGCCACCGACCTGACCCTGGCCGGGGCGCCGGCCGAGCTGATCCGGCAGGTCGACGCGGTCAAGCCCGACCTGGAGTTCTACGAGGAGCCGGACCGCTGGCTGCCGGACGGCGCGGACCTCCCGCTGACCAGCAGGACGCTCCGGGTGATCGCCACCCCGGGCCACACCCGCGGCCATGTGGTCTTCCACGACCCGGTCGCCGGCGTGCTGTTCGCCGGTGACCACGTACTGCCGCACATCACCCCCTCGATCGGCTTCGAGTTGCCCCGCTCGCAGTTCCCGCGGTCCCCGCTGGCCGACTTCCTCGACTCACTGTTGCTGGTCAAGGCGTTGCCGGACGCCGTGCTGCTGCCCGCGCACGGTCCCAGCGGCGGCTCGGTACACACCCGGGCCGACGAGTTGACGACCCATCACGAGGAGCGGCTGGCCGCCACGGCGCTGACGGTGCGGCGCGGGGCAGGCACCGCGGCCGAGTCGGCACGGGCGCTGCGCTGGACCCGGCGACAGCACTCACTGCGCGATCTCGACCCGTTCAACCAGGTGCTGGCGATCCTGGAGACCGCCGCCCACCTCGACGTGCTGACCGGGCGCGGCGAGCTCGACCGGCGGGTCGAGCAGGGGGTCGCGCACTATCACCCGGCCGATTTCCTATCTGATACTTGAAATATGATGACCGCGACGGAGGTGACATGGGTCCGAAACGCACTCAGCTGCCCGACGAGGTGGCCACCTACGTCCGGGAACTGATCCTCTCCGGCCAAGCCAGACCCGGTGAGTTCCTGCGCATGGAACCGATCGCCGAGGCGCTGTCGATCAGCGTCACCCCGGTGCGCGAGGGCCTGCTCAGCCTGAGCAGCGAGGGCTATCTCGACCTGGTGCCCCGGCGCGGCTTCCAGGTGGCGGGGTTCAGCCGGCAGGACGTCCGCGACCTGTTCTGGGCGCAGGCCCAGCTCGGCGGCGAGCTCGCCGCGCGGGCCGCGAAACTGGCCACCAGCGCCGACATCGACCTGCTGGTCGGGTACGAGCAGACCCTGCAGGAGGCGATGCCCTCCGGTGACGACGCGGCCATCGCCGAACTCAGCTACACCTTCCACCGGCAGATCAACCGGATCGCCGACTCCGCCCGGCTGGCCCGGCTGCTGCACTCGATCGTGATCCAGTTGCCGAACACCTTCTACGCCGCGATCGAGGGCCGCCGCGACTCGATGGACACCGAACACACCATGCTGATCAAGGCACTGAGCAGTGCCGACTCACGCAAGGCGCGTTCGGTGATGGAGCACCACCTGATGGACGGCGTCGACCAGCTGATCAGCGATCTCGAGGCGCGTGGTCTGTGGAAGGCCCCGGCGGCGGATCCGCCGACGGATCCGCACTGACCGGCTCGTCGACGCCGAACACCCGCATCAACATCGCCAGCGTCGTGTAGTAGCCGGCCAGGGTGACCAACTCGGTGATCTGCTGCTCGCCGAGCAGGGCCACCGTCTCCGCGTACCCGGCATCGTCCGGATCGCCGTCGCCGAGCACCGTGCTCACCAGGTGCAGCGCGGCACGCTCGGCGTCGTCCTCGGGTTCGAGGCAGCCCGCGGTGCGCAGCGCCGCGATCTCCCGCTCGTCGAGCCCGGCCGCCCTGCCGACCGCCTCGTGCGCCCGCCTCTCGAAGCCGCTGCCGCAGTGGGTGGCGACCGCGAGGATCGCCATCTCCCGGGTCCGTCCGGGCAGCGAGGTGCGATAGCGGACGGCAGAACCCAACTGCTGCAACGCCTCTCCGAGCGCCGGCGCCAGCAGCATCGGCCCGAAGGGTCCGAGCAGCCGGCCCTCGGCATCGGCCAGGTCGAACAACTGGGGGCCGCTCGCCCGGGGGCCGCCAGTGATCCGCGCGTACAGGCCGGCCTGTTCGGCGGTCAGTTCCCCGGGCCGCGGGATCCGCACCCGGGCAGGCTCGTTCACCGCAGGTCCGCGCCGGTTTCGGTGCGGCGCCGGTAATGCCGCGTGGCCTTGGACCGGTTGCCGCAGATGCTCATCGAGCACCACCGCCGGGTGCCCGCCCGGCTGGTGTCGAAGTACCAGAGCACGCACTGCGGGTGCTCGCAGCGTCGGATCCGGTCGGGCGCCCGTTCGAGCAGGTCGAGATAGTTCTCGGCGACCAGCCACGGCAGCGTCCAGACCCGGTCGGGCACCACCACCCGGGCCACCGGACCGTTGCCGGCGAGCCGGCGCTCGCGCCGTCCGCGGGCCAGCAGATCGTTGAGATCGGCTCTGGCCGAAGGGGAATCGGGCCGTTCGGCAACCGCCTGGACGATGTCGCGGGTGCGCCGCAACGCCTGTCGCAGCGGCTCACCAGTGATCGGCGGCTCGCTGGTGATCGGTGGCTCGCCAGTGATCGGTGGCTCGCCAGTGATCGGTGGCTCGCCAGTGATCGGTGGCTCGGCGGTGACCTGTGCCGAGCGCAGCCAGATCGACAGCCCCGCCGGGGTCGCCAGCAGATCCTGCAGTTCGCCGCCCTCGATCCAGTGCGTGTTCAGCAGGTCCAGGGCGAGGGGTTCGCCGAGCAGCGGGCGGGGGTCGGCGCCCCGCTCGCCCGGGGACGGCGACTCGGTCATCTGCGCATCATCCCTCCTCGGCGTCCGGCAGTCGTTGACCTCAGCAGTTATAACCCTCTAACTTGCTTAATAAGGTTATACAGCCAATCGGCCAGCGAGCTGGAGGTTCCACCCATGACCACCGCACTCACGTCCGCCGCGACCGGGCACGTCGGGTTGAACGTGACCGACCTCGCCCGTTCGATCGCGTTCTACCGGTCCGTGTTCGGCTTCGACCTGCTGGCCGAGAACTCCGACGCCGACAAGCGGTTCGCCTTCCTCGGCCGTGACGGCAACCTGGTGCTGACCCTGTGGCAGCAGTCCGGCGGACGCTTCGACGCCGCGCGTCCCGGTCTGCACCATCTGGCCTTCAACGTGCCGACGCTGGCCGACGTCGAGTCGGCGGTGACCCGGCTCGGTGAACTCGGCGTGCCGCTGATCTACGACGAGATCGTGCCGCACGGCCCCGGGTTCGACTCCGGCGGCATCTTCTTCGCCGACCCCGACGGCACCCGCATCGAGGTCTGCACCCTGGCCGGGGTCGGCGAACTGGCCCCGCTCGCGCACGGCGCCCCGAGCTGCGGCTTCTTCTGATCCGGTGCTGCCGTACCACGCCGGCGAACTCGACGCGCAGGAGAAGGCGGGCGAGTTCGACGAGGCACTGACGAACGCGCGGGCCGTTCGGCCGTTCCTGCCGCCCCCACTCACCGCGTTCCTGCCGACCCTGCCGTGGATCCTGCTCGGCGCCGAGGATTCCCGTGGTTCGGTCTGGGCCACAGCGCTTTTCGGCGAACCGGGGTTCGTCTCGGCGCTCGACGAGCGGACGGTCCGGATCGAGGCGGGGCTCGATCCGGACGACCCCCTGGCCGCGGTGTTCGACACCCTGACCGCGGCGCCGAGCGTGCCGGTCGGGCTGCTGGCGATCGATCCGTCCCGGCGGTTCCGGGCCCGGATCAACGGCCGGCTGAGCCGCGGCGACGAAGGACTCACCGTGGCCGCCGAGCTGGTCTACCCGAACTGCATGAAGTACATCCAGAAGCGCACCTTGCTCCCAGAGGCGTTGTCCCCCAACGGGTCAAGCCAGCACGACACCGCCCTGAACGATGCCGACCTGGCCCTGATCGCCCGTATCGACACCTTCTTCGTCGCCACCCTGGCACCGGGCACAGCACCCGGCCTCGGCGCCGACGTCTCGCATCGCGGCGGCCGGCCCGGGTTCGTCGAAACCGTTTCCGCGCAACGACTCCGCTTCCCCGACTATCGTGGCAACTCGATGTTCAACACCTTCGGCAACCTCGAGGTCGACCCCCGCTGCGGTCTGCTGCTGCCCGACCTCGAGACCGGTGACCTGCTGCAGCTCAGCGGAACCGCACGGGTCGACTACTCCCCGGAGCCGTCCCCGCGACACCTGGGCGCCCGCCGGCTGGTCGACCTCGCCGTCGCCCGGGTGGTCCGCCGGGCCGGGGCGTCACCGTTGCGCTCCGGGCCGGTGGAGTACTCACCCTTCCTGCCCGGAGTCTGAGCTGGTCAGCACCACCAGTTGCCCGGTGGCCCGGGTCATCGCCACGTACCGGTCGACGGCGCCCTCGATCCCGGTGCCGAACCGGTGCGGGTCGACCAGCACCACCAGGTCGAACTCGAGGCCCTTGGCCAGCTGCGGGGTCAGCGAGCGCACTCGCGAGGTCGCCTCGAAGCTGGGATCGCCTATCACACAGGCGATTCCCTCGTCATGGGCACCCAGCCAGCCGGCCAGGATCGCGTCACGACGCTCCCACGAGTCATGGGCGACGGGTTGCCCACCGCTGCGGATCGAGACCGGAACGTTGGCGTCCGGCAACACCGCCAGGATCACCGGCTCGGCCTCCGCCATGATCTCCTCGGGGGTTCGGTAGTTGATGGTCAGCGAAGCGCGAGTGATCCGGTCGAACCCGACTCGTTCCAGACGTTGCTGCCACGTCTCGGCGAACCCGTGCCGGGCCTGGGCCCGGTCACCGACCACCGTGAAGCTCCGTGACGGACACCGCGCGAGCAGCATCTGCCACTCGGCGTCGGTGAGCTCCTGGGCCTCGTCGACGATGATGTGCGCGAACGGTCCGGCGAGTGCGCCCAGTTCGCTCCCGGACGCCTCGGGCTCGTCGTCCAGAGCGTTCTGCATGTCGTCGCCGCGCAGCATCGACATCACCAGCATCTCGGAGTCGTCCGCGAGGATCAGGTCGTCGATGATCTCCGAACGGTACTGACGCTCGGCCTCGCGTTCAGCGTCGATCCGGCGGCGCCGCCGGGCCGCGCCGGGGTCACCGAGACGCCGTCGGGCGGCGTCCAGGAAGGGCAGGTCCGAGACCGTCCAGGCCTGAGCCTGCTTGCGCTGCAGCGATCCGGCCTCGCCGGCGGTCAGCCAGGGGGCGCACCGGCGCAGGTACGCCGGCACCGTCCAGAGGTCACCGACGATGTCCTCCGCCTCGAGCATCGGCCAAGCCCGGTTCAGCGCGGTGTTCAGTTCCCCGTTCTGCCGCAACACTTTCCGGATCTGCTCGGGTGACGAGTCGCCGTCCTGTGGCTCGTCGAGGCGGTCGATCAACATCTCGATCAGTTCGTCCAGGATCTGTTCACGTGCCTCGTTGTGCGGTGTACCGGTGCCGACCGCGGCGAAGGCGGCGGCCCAGTCCCGCGCGGTGAGCCGTCCGTCCGACCAGGGCGTCGAGACGACGATGCCACCCGGAGGTTCCTCGTAGAGCTGCACGGCGGCGTCGACGATCTCGCCCACCCGGGTACCGGCCTTGAGCCGGGCGACATCCGGGTCGCTCTCCGGTGACACGGCGGGCCCCTCGGCGACCAGATCGCGCACGGTGCAGGTCTGTACGCCCTCCTCGCCCAGGCTGGGCAACACGTCACCGACGTAGTTCAGATAGGGCTGGTGCGGGCCGACCACCAGCACCCCGCCGCGCCGGTGCCCCAGCCGGGGATCGGTGTAGAGCAGATAGGCGGCCCGGTGCAGCGCCACCACCGTCTTGCCGGTGCCCGGGCCACCGTCGACGACCAGTGCACCGGCCGACCCCGCCCGGATGACCGCGTCCTGATCGGCCGCGATGGTGCCGAGCACGTCGCGCATCCGCTCGGACCGGTTGCCGGCCAGGCTCGCGATGAAGGCCGACTGATCGTCCAGTGCCGCGGCGTGACCGGCCATCGCGTCGGCGGTGAACACCTCGTCCCAGTAGTCGATGATCCGGCCGCGGTTCCACTGGTACCGGCGCCGGCTGACCAGACCCATCGGCCGCGCATGGGTGGCGGCGAAGAAGGGTTCGGCGGCGGGTGACCTCCAGTCGATCAGCAACCGCTTTCCTGACGGATCGCTCAGCCCGAGGCGTCCGATGTAGACCGGCTGTGCGTCCTCGCCGATCATCTGACCCAGGCAGAGGTCGACACCGAAGCGGCGCAGGGTGCGTAGCCGACCGGTCAGCCGATGCACCTCCTGGTCCCGGTCGAGGGCACGTTGTCCCCGCCCGGCCGGCGCTCGGCGTTCCTGTTCGAGACGTTGCGACAGTTCGGCTATCGATTGGTCAAGGGTCTCGGCGATGGCCTCGAAATGGTGTTGGTCGGCGGCGATCAATGCTGGATCGGCCTTGGCGGCCAATCGTTCGGGAAGGTCGAAGACACTGACTGCACTCAGGTTCACGGCAGCGATTGTGAGCGAGAACGGGGGCCTTGCCGCAAGACCCCGGGTGCGCTATAAGTTGAGAGTGGAAGGGAGTTGGTTCTCCCTTCCTTCTTCTTTTGCCGCCCTTCTTGTCCGCTCTGCCGCGTTCGCCCTGGGAGCGTGATCCGTGCCGTCCAGTGATCCGAGCCTCACCGGTTTCGATGCACTGAGTTTCGACTGTTACGGCACCCTGATCGACTGGGAGAGCGGCATTGCCACGGTGCTGCGGCGCTGGGCGGCGGCCAACGGTCTGGAACTGACCGACGAGCAACTGCTCACCGGCTTCTCCGCTCACGAGGCCCGTTCGGAGAGTGAGCATCCCGGCGAGCTGTACCCGTTGATCCTGGCCCGCTCGATGCGTGGGCTGGGTGCCGAACTGGGCGTGCCGGTCAGCGACGAGGACGCCGCG
>DAIOVT010000222.1:0-6697 GCA_036758885.1 Kineosporiaceae bacterium | reverse complement strand
GACGCGGCGCTGTCCGCTCCGGAGACGCCCATCTTCGCCAGGTCGGTGCTGATCGTGCCCGCGACCTGGTGTGCCAGAACGGCTCCCAGGATGGAGACACCCATCGCGCCACCCATAGATCGGAAGAAGGCGACAGATGCGCTGGCCGCGCCGATGTCCTTGAGTTCCACGGTGTTCTGCACGGCGAGCACCAGGTTCTGCATCGTCGAGCCGACTCCGATGCCGACCAGCGCCATCGCGCCGCCGACCGCCCACAGGTGCGTGGTGTGGTCGATCGTCGACAGCCAGGCGAAACCGGCGACCAGGACCACGGTTCCGGCGACCACGTACGGCTTGATCTTGCCGGTCCTACTGACCATCCGGCCGACCAGCACCGAGGCCAGGAACACCCCGCCCATCAACGGGAAGGTGAGCAGGCCCGCCTCGGCCGGGGACTTGCCCCGGGCGATCTGGAAGTACTGGCCGAGGAAGACCGCACCGCCGAACATCGCGGTGCCGACGGCGAGCGAGGCGATGATCGCCAGGGCGGTGTTGCGCTGCCTGATGATCGACAGCGGGACGACGGGCTCGGCCGCCCGCGACTCGACGACGACCGCGAGCACGGCGAGCACCAGGGTGCCGCCCACCATCGCGAAGGTCTGCCACGAGATCCAGGCGAAGGTGTTGTCCACGAACGAGATCCAGATCAGCAGCAGGCTCACCGCGGCGGCGATCAGTGCCGCTCCGAGGTAGTCGATCTTGACGTTGGCGCGCCGGATCACCGGCAGGTGCAGGGTGCGTTGCAGCACGAACAGGGCGACCACCGCGAACGGCACACCGACATAGAAGCACCAGCGCCAGCCGAGCCAGGACGTATCGGTGATCACGCCGCCGAGCAGCGGCCCGCCGACCGTGGCGACGGCCATCACGGCACCGAGGTAGCCGTTGTACCGGCCGCGCTGCCGCGGCGGGATCATCGCGGCGATGGCCACCTGCACCAACGCCTGCAGACCGCCCATGCCCAGGCCCTGGAAGGCACGGGCGGCGATCAGTTGCTCGGCGTTCCGGGAGAGCCCGGAGATCATCGATCCGATCACGAAGATCACGATCGCGGTCTGGATCAGGACCTTCTTGCTGAACAGGTCGGCGAACTTGCCCCAGATCGGGGTGGAGGCGGTCGCGGTCAGCAACGTGGCGGTGACCACCCAGGTGTACTGGGTCTGGCTGCCCTTGAGGGCACCCATGATCTGCGGCAGCGCGGTCGAGACGACGGTGCTGCTGAGCATCGCGACGAAGAGGGCCATCAGCAGACCGCTGAGTGCCTCCATGATCTCGCGGTGCGACATCTCGCCCGGCGCGGGTGCGGCGGGCGATCGGGGTGCCGGCACAACGGCATCCGTGAGCTGTTCGGAGCTCATGCGTGATCTCCAGGATCGGATCGAAGGTGATGTGGACGTCGACGGGCCGGGCAGCTCTGGCCGGCCGCGACTAGGCGACTGCTGAAGAGGGGGGTGCCGGGGCCGGGTCGGCGACGCACACGGATGGCGCGGACGTGGATGGCGCAGACGGGGACGGCGCGGACGCGGGCGGTGGCAGCGCCTCGGCGAGGATCTCCGCGGAGAGGGCGTCGTCGAGCCCTGCGACGAAGTGCACCAACAGGTCGGCGAAGGTCTGCAGGTACTGCTCGTCCCAGTCGCTGAGGGACCGTTGCAGCACCGTGGCCAGGGTCGACCGGTAGCGATCGACGGCCGCAGCACCGCCGGCGGTGATCATCAGCCGGGCGACCCGGCCGTCCTGCGCGTCGGCGCCGCGCTCGACGTAGCCGAGCTTGACCAGCTGCCCGATCTCACGGCTCACCGTCGAGGGGTCCAGCCGGGTGTCGTCGGCCAGGTCGGCGAGCCGGCAACCGGTCTCACCCTGCATCCGGGCCAGGTCGAGCAGCAGCATGCGATGTGCCGAGGAGAGCCCGAACGAGGTGGTGACCAGCTCGTTCTTGGCCCGTCGCATCAGCTTCAGCAGGGCGATCAGCGAGTTCACCACGCCCTGGTGCAGATCGGCCGGACGGTTCGCCGCCGCGTCGCCGGACACCTGTCCGTGCGGCTGTTCGTGCGGCCGGCCCTGCGGCTGATGGCTCTGCGGCTCGTGGAAGCTCATGACTCTCGCCCCGTCGGTTCATGTATGACACAACCAACGTTCCTCCCAAGTTGCCCAATGCGCAAGTCTGCCCAATGGGCAATTCAATCGAACGTATCCTGGGGCGATGACGACAACACCGATCCGGACGTCGGGAACACCCAGCACGCCGGCCGGGCTCGGGCTGCGCGAGCGCAAGAAGGAGGCGACCCGCCTCGCCCTGCACCGCGCCGCCGTCCAGTTGTCCATCGAGCACGGCTTCGACCAGGTGACGGTCGAGGCGATCGCGGACGACGCCCAGGTCTCCCGCCGCACCTTCTCGAACTACTTCGCCAACAAGGAGGACGCGGTCCTGTGGACCGACGTCCGGCGGGCCGAGCGGCTGGTGCTGCTGGTCGCCGAGCGCCCGGCCGGCGAACCCGCATGGACGGCGCTCTCCGGCGCCGCCGAACAGCTTCTGGCCGAACGGGACACCGACCCGGAGTGGAACCGGCAGTTGCGGCTGCTGCGTTCGCACCCGATCCTGCTCGCCCGCCAGGTGGCCACCCTCGCCGCGGCCGAACGCGCTCTGGCAGAAGCGATCTCACGCCGCCTCGAGGACGACCCGGATCAGGACGTGCTGGCCCGGTTGATGGCCTCGACGCTGCTGAGCGCCGTCCGGATCACCCTGCAGACCTCGGTCGACCAGCCCGAGCGCGAGCCCCGGGAGCTTCTCCACCACCTGCTCACGCTGGCCGCCTCGCCCTGGGCCTGAGCACACACCTTCCAGGGATCCGACCGGCAAACCCGTTGCGGCGGTGGATCAACAGGACGGCGGCGTGACCCCGGCGACCGACACCGGCAACCTCCCGGGGGCAGTCCCGGTGCGCAGTGCGGCGGCCAGGCCGTCGAAGGCCCCCGGAGTGTCCGAGTAGAGCGCATAGACCCGCTCGCCGCTGCTGCGCGGCAACGTCCAGGCGGTTCCGGTGGCGGCCACGATGTCGGCCCGCCCGCCCGAGGAACCGGCCAGGGCGAGCGAGGGGCCCGACCCAGTGCGCAGTCCCTGCCGCTTCGCGGCGGCGGCGAAGGCCCGCCGGTCGGCGGAACTGCCCGAGACCACCCGCACCGAGGCCAGCGGTTCGGCCGGGCAACTGCCGCGCACCAGGGTCACCGCCGCGGTGGACAGCGCCGCCTCGGCCTTCCCGGCCCGCGCCGCGGCGTCACCGGGGACGGCGACCTGACTCTGCTGCCGGTACTGATGCGCTTGCAGCGCAAGCACTTTGGCCGCCGCGTCCTGGATCCGGTCGCGGGGCACCGTACCGTTCTGGACCGCCTTGACCAGGGCGGCGTGCGACACCCGGGTGTCGGCCGGCATCAGCGCGAGGTCGGCTCCGTTCGCGATCGCCCGCACCACCGGGTCGCCGCCACGCTTGACGGCGCCCATGCCGAGTGAGTCGGTGATCGCGACACCGGTGAAGCCCCGATGCCGGAGCAGCGCATATCCCTTGGCGGAGAGGCTGATCGGCACCCCCGGGTCGACCGCCTTGACCGCGAGGTGGCTCATCATCACTGCCGGGGTGCCGGCGGCGACCGCCGCGTCGAACGGCACCAGGTCGCGTGCGGTCAACTCGGCCAGCGTGGCGCTCTGCACCGGCAGCGCCTTGTGGCTGTCCTCGGTGACCGAGCCGTGCCCGGGGAAGTGCTTGACCACGGGAACGATTGCGCCCGAGGCGAATCCGCGTACCGCGGCGGTCACCGTGGCGGCCGCGACCTTCGGATCCGAGGACGCCGACCGGTCCCTGATGATCGGATCCTTCGGGCCGATCGTCACGTCGGCCACCGGGGCGAAGATCCAGGTGAAGCCGAGCGAGCGCAGTTCCAGCGCGGTGGCCTCGGCGAGCCCGCCGACCGCCTCGTCCCCGGCCGCCGGGTCGTCCCCGGCGAGCGCACCGGCCATCGCCGCACCCGCCGCCATGAACGACGGCAGCGGCGTGCTGACCCCGCGCAGGTGCGCGACCGGGCCGCCCTCCTGGTCGACCGAGAGCACCGGCGCCGTCCCGGGCCGGTCCTCGGCCACGGTCGCGGTGACCGCCTTGGTCAGCGCCCGAACCTGGGCGGCATCCTCGATGTTGGAGCCGGTCAGACTGATCCCGGCCAGATGCAGTTCACCGACCAGGCGTGCCGCCGACTTCGCGTCGGTGCCGTGGAACCGGCCGACGATCACCTGGCCGGCAAGCTGTTGCGGCGTCCAGACCGCCACCTGCTGCCGCGCCGCGGCGAGCTCGGCCGGCGTCGGCCCCCACTGCCCGGACGGCGACGGGCTCGCGCCCGCCAGGTCCGCCGAGGCGGGCGCCGTCCCCGATCGGTCGCTGCCGGTGGCCGTGTCCGCAGGCGTGTCCGCGGGCGAACTCGGGCCGGCGGAGGAGCCCGACGCGACGGCACCGCCGGCACAGGCGGAGAGGGCGAGAGCGGTGAGCACCGCCCCGGCAAACGCGATGCGCATGGGTCAGCGGCGCTTCGCCGTCCCGAAGATGCTCCGGGTGATCTCGCGGCCGAGCACGGTGCCGGCCGACCGCAGGAAGCTCTTCACCGCGGACGACTTGATCACCTGCTCGACCATGGTCGGTTCCTCCTTGGCCGCCCGGGCGCGCGCCGGCGCCTCCTTCTTCGGGGCGGGGGCGGCGGGCTCCTCGACCGTCTTCTGCACCGATTCGGCGGTCGGCGCCGGGGCGAGCCGGGCCGAGAGTTTCTCGTAGGCCGACTCCCGGTCGAGCTCCTGTCCGTACTTCGGCAGCAACGGCGAGGCCTGCAAGGTGGCGTCCAGAACCTCTTGCGGCGCAGGCGCCATCAGCGACTGCGGGGCCCGCATCCGGGTCCAGGCGACCGGGGTCGGCGCGCCGCGGTCGGAGAGCACGGTCACCACTCCCTCACCGATGCCGAGCTGGGTGAGCAGCTCCTCGAGGTCGTAGTCGGAGTGCGGGAAGGTCGAGACCGTCGCCTTGAGCGCCTTGGCGTCGTCCGGGGTGTAGGCGCGCAGCGCGTGCTGAACCCGGTTGCCGAGCTGGGCGAGAACGTCGGCGTTGACGTCCTTGGGCGTCTGGGTGACGAAGAAGACGCCGACCCCCTTCGACCGGATCAGCCGGATCGTGGTGGTGATCTGGTCGAGGAAGGCCTTGCTGGCGTCCTTGAACAGCAGGTGCGCCTCGTCGAAGAAGAAGACCAGCTTGGGCTTGTCGAGGTCGCCGGCCTCGGGCAGTTCGGAGAACAGGTCGGCCAGCATCCAGAGCAGGAAGGTCGAGAACAGCGCCGGTTTGTCCTGCACCGCAGGCAGTTCCAGGCAGGTGATGATGCCGCGGCCGTCCTCGGCCATGCGCAGCAGGTCGCTGGTGGCGAACTCCGGTTCGCCGAAGAAGTGCTCGGCGCCGGCGTCGGCGAACGCGATCAGCTCGCGCAGGATCACCCCGGCGGTGGCCTTGCTCAGGCCGCCGAGACCGGCCAGGGACTCCTTGCCGTCGTCGGAGACCAGGAACTGGATCACCGCGCGCAGGTCCTTGAGGTCGAGCAGGGCCAGACCGGCCTTGTCGGCGAAGTGGAAGACCAGCGCCAGCGAGGAGGTCTGGGTCTCGTTCAGGTCGAGCACCTTGGCCAGCAGGGTCGGGCCGAACGCGGTCACCGTCGCCCGCACCGGGACCCCGGTGCCCTGACCGCCGAGCGCGAGGAACTCGACCGGGTAGCCGGTCGCCTGCCAGTTCTGGCCGATGCTCTGGGTGCGCGCGGTGAGTTTGTCGCTGGGCTCGCCGGGCCGGCTCACCCCGGAGAGGTCGCCCTTGATGTCGGCCATGAACACCGGGACGCCGTTCGCCGAGAGCTGCTCGGCGATCAGCTGCAGTGTCTTGGTCTTGCCGGTACCGGTGGCGCCGGCGACCAGACCGTGCCGGTTGAGCATGCT
Source organism: Kineosporiaceae bacterium (assembly GCA_036758885.1). Lineage (GTDB taxonomy): Bacteria > Actinomycetota > Actinomycetes > Actinomycetales > Kineosporiaceae > DAIOVT01. The sequence continues at coordinate 657 of DAIOVT010000222.1, read as the reverse complement.
CAGCGGGATCCGGATCTGCGCCTCGGGCACCGGGTTGCCGTCCACGAGCAGCGATCCCAGCTCGAGCGAGGGGCCGGTGAAGTTGTACCCGGCCTTGATGGTGTCGACGATGTTGCCGTCGGCGGAGTCGTTGCTGGCGGCCATGCGAGGGCTCCTGTGGCGCGGTCGGACGAACGGGCGGGCGAGACGGGGGCTGAGAACCGGACGAACTGATCGCTCGATCAGCCGCTGGCAGCCTAACCCGTCGGCCACGGCGCCAGCGGGACGATCCGGCCGGGTGCGGGCCGCGCACCTAGACTCGCCCCGTGATCTTCAAATCGGTAGGAGACGGGCGGCCGTATCCGGACCACGGGGTGGAATCAGCTCGGCAGTGGTCGCAGATCCCGCCGTCCCAGGTTCGCCTGGAGGATCTGGTCACCACCAAGCGCACGCTCGACCTGACCCAGTTGCTCTCCGAGGACTCGACCTTCTACGGCGACCTGTTCGCCCACGTCGTGCAGTGGAACGGCAATCTCTACCTCGAGGACGGCCTGCACCGGGCGGTACGTGCAGCCCTGGATCAGCGCACCCATCTGCACGCCCGGGTGCTGATCCTCGGCTAGCAGCTTCGATTCCCGGACTACCGGCTCGATCACAACTGCGCGGGTCGGCTGGACG
>DAIOVT010000221.1:0-6718 GCA_036758885.1 Kineosporiaceae bacterium | reverse complement strand
GCAGCGCACGCAGACCGTGGCGGCGGTGCGGGCCGAGGCGATCGACAAGGCGATCGCGGCCGGGGCGGCGCCGTCCTCGGTGAGCGTCGTCGACTTCGACGAGGTGCCCATCCCCTACCTGCCGGGCAACGCCACCCGGATCCGGGTGAAGGCGATCGGCGACCTGCACATGGGATCAGACACCGGATCAGACACCGGAGCCGACTTGGGAGCGCAGTCATGAGCTGGAAACTCACCGCCGAACAGATCCCCGAACTCGCCCGCGGCGCCGCGGTCTTCGGTACCGGCGGCGGTGGTGACCCGTACATCGGATCGCTGCTCGCCCAGCAGGCGCTCACCGAGCACGGACCGGTCACCGTGGTGCCACCGGCCGAGGTTCCGGACGACGCGCTCGCCCTCGTCGTCGCGATGATGGGCGCCCCCACGGTGATGGTCGAGAAGCTGCCCAGTCTGCACGAGGTGATCGCGCCGATCGAGTCGCTGGCCACTTTCCTGGGCCGGCCGATCACGCACATCGCCTGCGTCGAGATCGGCGGTGTGAACTCGACCATCCCGATCGCCGCGGCGGCCACCCTCGGTCTGCCGCTGATCGACGCCGACGGTATGGGCCGTGCCTTCCCCGAACTGCAGATGGTGCTGCCGACCCTGTACGGGGTGACCGCCTCGCCGTTCGCCTACGGCGACGACAAGGGCAACGTCGGCATTCTGCAGACCGTCGACAACCACTGGACCGAGCGGATCGCCCGGGTCGCCTGCGTCGAGATGGGCTGCTCGGTGATGATCGCCGGCTTCCCGATGACCGGTGCCGTGGCCCGGGAGGCGCTGGTGCCGAACACCTTGACCGCCTGCCTGAACGTCGGTGAGGCGATCACCCGGGCCCGGGCCGCCAAGATCGACCCGGTCACCGAGGTGGTGGCGGTGCTGCGCGGCCGGGAGTGCTTCGCCGGCAAGATCGTGGACGTCGAACGCGGCACCACCGCGGGTTTCGCCCGTGGCCGGGCCCGCATCGAGAGCACCACCGGGGACGGCGCCACGCTCACCCTGCACTTCCAGAACGAGCATCTGGTGGCCCGCTCCGACACCGAGGTCTACGCCACCACACCCGACCTGATCATCGTGGTGGACGCCGACTCCGCCGAGCCGGTGACCACCGAGGCGCTGCGCTACGGCCAGCGGGTCAGGGTGCTGACCGCTCCCAGCGACCCGCGCTGGCACTCAGCACAGGCGCTGGCGATGGTCGGTCCGGGATACTTCGGTCACGACCTGCCCTCGCACCGGTTCGACGGCACCCCGGAGTGAGCGCCCGACCCGACATCGAACCGAGCCCTGCCGAAGTACCCGCCCGAAACCCGCTGTGAGCCAGCGACTCCGAAGAAGGGGACCGTGAGAACCCTTACCCAGGAACAGCTTCCGGAGCTGACGGTGGGACTGGCCGTGCTCGGCTCCGGCGGCGGCGGCCCCACCACCCTGCTCGAGCTGATGCTCGGGCCGGGCGAGCGGTGGCCGCTGCCGCTGCACGCCGTGGCGGATCTCGATCCCGGCCTGCCGTGCGTGGCCGTGGCCTTCGCCGGCTCGACAGACCTTCTTGCCGAACGGATCCCGGGTGAGGCGATCTTCGAGCCGCTGCTGCAGGCACTGTCCCGGTGGACGGCCACCACGCCGGCGGCGGTGTGCGGTGTGGAGACCGCCGGACTGAACGGGCTGACCCCTCTGCTTCTCGGCCACGACCTGGCCCTGGTCGACGCCGACTTCATGGGCCGGGCGCTGCCCCGGCTCGACCAGGCCTCGTTGCTGGTCGACCGGGTGCCCGGGGTCACCGTGGTCTGCGCCACCGGGGAGCGGGGCACCGTACTGATCGACAGCTCCGACCCGGCCGACGTCGAGCACGTGCTGCGCGGCACGCTGGCCCGGGCCGGTGGCGCGGCCGCCTTCGCGATCGGCGGTTTCCGGGTGGGCGACCTCGCCGGACACGCGGTCACCGGGGCCCTGGAACGCGCCCTCACCCTGGGCGCACTGTTCCGCAGGCACCGGCACGAGCCGCTCGGCGAGCTGATCGCGACGCTGATCAGCGAGTGCGCCGCCCGGCCGCTCGGCAGCGGCCGGGTCACCGCGGCGCAGGCCACCACCGCTGACCCGATGGCCTCGGCCGTCGACGTGATCACCGACGACGGGGCGCTGCTGCGTCTGGTGGCGCGCAGCGAACTGCTCGCGGCCCTTCTCGACGGGGCGGTCGTGGCCACCTGCCCGGAGATCATCGTGGCGATCGACACCATCAGCCGTGACGTGCTGCAGGTCTCCGGCCTCACCCTGACCCGGCACGTGACGGTGCTGACCCTGCCGCCACCGCCCTGGTGGATCACCGAACCCGCACGCACCCGAGCGATCTCACCGGCCGCGCACGGTATCGAAGGACTGGCCACGGTGGTGTCCCGATGACCCCGTCGAACCCGCTGACGTCGAACCCGCTGACGTCGAAGCCACAGACGTCGAGCCCGCTGACCCTGTCGGCGCTGCTGGCGCACCCCGCCAACGGCGGGCTGCAGCCCCTCGGCGGAACCGATGCGTCCGGTCCCGCCGGCGTACCGGACCTGACGCCGGACGACATGCTGGACGACGTGGTGCTGGCCGTCGACGAGGCGGGCCTGGCAGCCCGGCAGAGCGACGCCCTGGCGGTGATCATCACCGGCGGCGCCCCACCGACCCCCTGGCAGCAGGACGCCCTGATCCGCCGGGTACGCGATCTCGGCTACGTGGCGCTGGCCCTGCCCGGCGCCGTCCAACTCTCGGACGGCGCCCGGCACCTGGCCCGCCGGATCGGGCTGCGGCTGCTCGACGTCGCCGATCCGATGGCCCTGGCCCGGGCCGGGTGGCAGCTCGCCGAGGCCCGGGACGCGCTGACCCTCGACTACGTGCGCCGGGTGGTCCAGTCGATCGAGTACCCGGCGCACAATCTGAACGACCTGCTGCGCCATCTCGCCTCTGCCGTAGGCCATTCCGTCGCCCTGCTCGGACCCGAGGGGGTACTGCTCGAGGCCGGCGGCACGTTGCCGGCCGAGGTCCATCGGGCGATCGACTTCACCCGCTGGCTGGACACCGCGCGGACCCCGGCCGGGGCGGCGGCCTCGGTACGCACCGACAGTCCCAGCCGTACCGACCTGCGGCTCGCCTTCTTCGGCAGCGACCTCAACGACCGCTACCTGACCGCGCTCGCGGTGGCGGCCCAGGTGGCGATGCCGGTGGTGGCGGCCCGGATCCTGGTCGACGAACTCGCCGACACCAACGACGCGGCCGTCGCCTCGGCACTGTTGCGCGAGTTCATGGAACGCCGCGGCGGGCTCGACAGCGAACTCGACCAGCGCATGGCCGAGCGCGGCTGGCGGACCACCGGCTACCACCTCGGTTTCCGGATGGCCGCCCGTGGCCGGCTCGATCCGATCCGAGTGCTGCGGATGGTGCAGGCCGAACTGGCCACGCTGCCGGTCGACTCGCACGCCGCGACCAGCGGACGGGGCGTCACCGGCTGGCTGAGCTTCGGGGTACCGCCGGCGCAGACCCGCATCGAGAACGCCGTCGCCATGCTGCACCGGGTGCACACGGCGGTGCGCCGATCGTTCCCGGTGGCCACCGGCGTCGGCACGGTGCACGGCGGTGCGGGCGGACTGATCGCCAGCATCGACTCGGCCACCGATGCCGCGGGGGTGGCCACGGCACGCAACGCCGCCGACGGGTTCGTCCGCGCCGACACCCTCGGCCTGGAGCAGTTGCTGCTGTCCTGGGCCGACCAGGACGCCTTCGTGCCCGCCGCCCGGTCGCTGCTCGCCCCGCTGCAGGCCCGCGGCCCGGAACTGCTGGCCACGCTGACCTCCTACCTCGACCACGAGTCCGGTCTCGCCGCCACCGCCGAGGCGATGGGGCTGCACCGCAACACCGTCTCGACCCGGATCACCCGGGTGCAGGAACTGCTCGGTCTCGACCTCGCCGACCCGGAGACCCGGCTCGCCGTCCATCTGGCCTGCCGGGCGCTGCACCGCTGACCTCGACGGACGCCGTGCCCGATACCGCTGCACCGCACGACCACGCCCCGCACCCCACGCCCCGCGCCGACCCGCCCACCAGGAGGCCAGCACCGTGAAAGCGTTGCACTACAACGAGTTCGGCGGCGCGGTGACCGTCGCCGAGCTGCCCGACCCGACCGCCCCGGACGGCGGCGTGGTACTGCGGGTGGGGGCCTCGGGCCTGTGCCGCAGCGACTGGCACGCCTGGGCCGGGCACGACGACACCGTGGCCCTGCCGCACGTGCCGGGGCACGAGTTCGCCGGTGAGATCGTCGCGGTCGGCGCCGGCGTGGACGGCTGGCGGACCGGTCAGCGGGTGACGGCTCCGTTCGTCAACGGCTGCGGTAGGTGCGCCTGGTGCCGCAGCGGCCAGGCCCAGGTCTGCCCGCAGCAGACCCAGCCCGGGTTCACGCACTGGGGTTCGCACGCCGAGCTGGTCGCCGTCCGGGCCGCCGATCTCAACCTGGTCGCCCTGCCCGAGGACCTCTCCTGGGCGGCCGCGGCGAGCCTGGGCTGCCGGTTCGCGACCGCGTTCCGCGCCCTGGCCGCGCGCGCCGCCGTGCGGCCCGGCGAATGGCTGGTGGTGCACGGCGCCGGCGGTGTCGGCCTGAGCACGATCATGATCGGCAGGGCGCTCGGTGCCCGGGTGATCGCCGTCGACCTGACCGTCGACGCCCTGGCGCTGGCCGGCTCGGTCGGCGCCGAGCAGGTGGTGCTCGCCGGGGACGACGCCCCGGCCGAGATCGCCGAGCTCACCTCGGGCGGCGCGCACGTCGCCGTGGACGCCGTCGGCTCACCCGCCACCTGCACCGCGTCGCTGCTCTCACTGCGCCGCCGCGGACGGCACGTGCAGATCGGTCTGCTGCCCGCCGGTGCCGGGCCGGACCTGCCGCTGGGCCGGGTGATCGGCTGGGAACTCGACCTGCTCGGCAGCCACGGCATGGCCGCGGCCGACTACCCGGCGATGCTGGCCATGGTCGCCGAGGGCACCCTGCGCCCGCAGGACCTGCTCGGCGCCACCGTCGACCTGCACCGGGCCGCCGAACTGCTGCCGCTGCCCGGGTCCGCGCCGAGCACCGGGGTCACCGTGATCGACCCGTACCGCTGACCGCCGTTGCGGACGCTTTTGTGTTCGTCTCACAGCACAAAGGCGTCCGCGTCTCCGCCCGGCGCCGTGACATACGGTGGCTCCATGCGCTCCGGAATCGAGATCGAGAACCAGAACCCGGCCATCCGTCCCCAGGACGACCTGTTCGCCCATGTCAACGGCACCTGGCTGGCGACGGCGACGATCCCCGAGGACCGGGCCCGTTACGGCGCCTTCGACATGCTCCGTGAGGCCAGCGAGGCCGCGGTACGCGAACTGGTCGAGGCCGCGGCCGAACAGACCAAGGACGCCGAGCCGGACGACTCCCCGGCCTGGCGGGTCGGTGCGCTCTACCGCAGCTTCATGGACGTCGACCGGGTCGAGGCCCTCGGCTGGTCACCGCTGGTCCCCGACTTCGCCGCGATCGCCGCGGTGGCAGACCCGAGCGGCGTGGTGCGCACCAGCGCCGCGATGCAGCGCGCCGGGTCCGGCGGACTCGTCGGGGCGTTCGTCAGCGCCGACGCCGGCAACCCCGACCTCGACATCGCCTATCTCAACCAGAGCGGTCTCGGCCTGCCCGACGAGGAGTACTACCGCGCCGACCAGCACGCCGCCGTCCGCGAGGCCTACCTGGCCTACCTGCAGAAGATGTTCACCCTGGCCGGGCCGGCGATCGCCGAGGCGGGCCTGGACGTCGGCACCCCGGAGCAGGCCGCACGCACCGTTCTCGACCTGGAGACCCGGATCGCCGCCGCGCACTGGGACAAGGTCACCGCACGCGACGCGGTGAAGGCCTACAACCGGATGACCCGCGCGGAGCTCGAGTCGGGATCGACCGGTTTCGACTGGGCCGCATGGGTTTCCGGCATCGGGGCGAGCGACGGGACGCTGGAGCAGGTGGTCGTCCGGCAGCCCGACGTGCTGGCCGCGATGGGCACCCTGCTGCAGGAGGTGCCGATCGCCGACTGGCGGGCCTGGCTGGCGCTGCGGCTGATCAACGGCAACGCCGGGCACCTCGGTGCCGACGTGGTCGAGGCGAACTTCGACTTCTACGGCCGCACCCTCTCCGGGGTGCCGCAGCTCAAGGAGCGCTGGAAGCGCGGGGTCGGCCTGATCGAGGGCCTGATCGGTGAGGACGCCGGCCAGATGTACGTCGCCGAGCACTTCCCGGCCCAGGCCGCCGAACGCATGAACACGTTGGTGGGCAACGTGATCGAGGCCTTCCGGCAGCGCATCGAGCAGCTGTCCTGGATGAGCGAGCAGACCCGCACCGAGGCGCTGAAGAAGCTCGCCGCCTTCCGGCCGAAGATCGGGCACCCGCCGAAGTGGCGGGACTACTCGGCGATCAAGGTCGACCCGACCGATCTGATCGGCAACATCCGGCGGGCCACCGCGGCCGAGACCGACCACGAACTGGCCAAGGTCGGCCGGCCGGTCGACCGCGACGAGTGGCTGATGACCCCGCAGACGGTCAACGCCTACTACCACCCGATGCTCAACGAGATCGTCTTCCCGGCGGCGATCCTGCAGCCGCCGTTCTTCGACGCCGGCGCCGACGACGCGGTCAACTACGGCG
>DAIOVT010000220.1:0-6787 GCA_036758885.1 Kineosporiaceae bacterium | reverse complement strand
GACCACGAAGCTGATCGCCACCGCGATCGAGATCTCCACCAGCCAGATGTCCTCGAGCATGCCGGCGCCGACACCGTAGGCGACCACGATCAGCCCGAACTCGGAGTAGTTGGTCAGGCTCAGGCTGGTCAGCAGCCCGGTCCGGGTGCGCAACCGGGTCAGCCAGAGCAGAGCGATGTAGCCGAGCGCCTTGATCGGCAGCAGCACCACCATGAACAGGGCCAGGGCGAGCACCGGCAGGTTGGGCAGACCGGTCAGGCCGATCGAGACGAAGAAGCCGACCAGCAGAAGTTCCTTGAGGTGGAACAGCGACCGGGACAGCTCCGACGCCGCGGGGTGCGAGGCGAGCAGCGCGCCGACCACCAGTGCACCCAGGTCGCCCTTCAGACCGACCGCCGAGAACAGCGCGTAGCCGGGCACCAGGGCCATCACGATCCCGAACAGTGACTGCATCTCACCGTGCCCCACCCGGCCCCAGATCAACCGGATCAGTTTCGACAGCGGCCACAGGCCGACCAGGGCGAGCGCCCAGATGCTGGGTGCGTGGCCGCCGGTGACGGTGAGGAAGATGACCGCCGCGATGTCCTGGATCACCAGGATGCCGATGGCCACCCGGCCGTAGAGCGCGTGCGACTCACCACGCTCCTCCAGCACCTTGACGACGAACACGGTCGACGAGAACGACAGCGCGAACGCGAGCAGCGCGAAGGTCTGCAGGTCCTGCCCGGCGATCAGCGGCAGCCCGACGGCGGCGGCCAGCCACAGCGCGGCGATGCCGAACCCCACGCTGAACGCCATGTGCGCGGTCGCGGTCAGCCACACCTCGCGCCGCAACAGGGTGGAGACCTTCAGCTTGAGACCGATCCCGAACAGCATCACGGTCACGCCGAGGTCGGCGAGCGTGTCGAGTTCGGGCAGGCGTTGGACGTCCATCCAGTTCAGGACGAAACCGGCCAGCAGGAAGCCGACCAGTGGGGGCAGACGCACCAGGATCGCGAGCAGTCCGAGCACCAGAGTGACGACGAGATAGGTGGCGACGACGGTCAAGGGGCGTCCTCCTGCACGGGGAGATTCACGGGAGATTTGCGGGGGTGGCCGAACCATTCTCCCGGAACAAACGCACAAGTCGTTTCAGTGAGGTGAATTGACGCATGTCGCGGCCCACCGCGGGGTCCTTCCCGGGGCACCCGCTCGACAAACCTACGAAAGCGTAGGTTAGGCTCTCCTAAGTACTCAGCTCGAGACGCCCGCGTCGACATGGGAGCCCTGATGTCCGAGGTCCAGGTGGTCACAACCGAGAGCGGAACCGCCGGCGGCGAGGCCGCCGGATCCCTCACCACCGCACCGCAGGACGCCGGGCAGGCCAAGCAACAGGCCAAGCAACAGGCCCGCGAGGCGGCCGCCGCGCTCAAGGAGATGATCGCGCCGGCCAGGCCTGCGATGCGGATCGCCGTCCTGCTGCAGGTGCTGGCCAGCGTGGCCGCGATCGCCCCCTACGTGGCGATCGCCGAACTGGCCCGGGAGTTCATCGACGGCTCGCCGCAGCAGAGCCAGGTGTGGTGGATCTGCGCCGCGGTACTGATCGCGCTCACGGCCCGGATCGTGCTCGGCGGCGCCGCACTGTCGATCACCCACTACGCCGATGTGAAGATGCAGGCCGACCTGCGGCGCAAGATGGTCGCGCACCTGAGCAAGGTGCCGCTGGGCTGGTTCAGCCGCACCTCCTCGGGAATGGTCCGCAAGGCCGCCCAGAACGACATCGGCGACATCCACTACCTGGTGGCGCACGGGGCGGTGGAGACCACCGCGGCGATCTGCGTGCCGCTCGCCGGGCTCGGCTACCTGATCTGGCTGGACTGGCGGCTGGCCCTGCTGGCCGTGGCCACGTTGCCGATCTACCTGGTCGTCTACGCGGTGCTCGCCCGCGGGATGACCACCAAGATCGCCGAGATGAACTCCGGGATCGCGAGGATCAGCGCGACCATCGTCGAGTTCGTCTCGGGCATCGCGGTGGTCAAGACGTTCGGCGAGACCGGCCGGGCGCACGCGGCCTACCGGCGCGCGGCCACCGAGTTCGGCGACGCCTACGACGGCTGGGTGCGCGGCATGATGCGGCTCGACGCGCTGGCCACCATCCCGCTGTCGGCGCCGGTGGTGCTGCTGGTGAACCTGGTCGGCGGCATCTTCCTGATCGACGCCGGCTGGCTCGGCCCGGTCGAGGTGGTCGTCTCAGCGCTGGTGGCGATGACCCTGCCGGTGGCGATCATGACGGTGAGCTTCAGCATGCAGTTCCGCCGGACGGCGCAGGCCGCGGCCGGCCGGATCGCCGAACTGCTGACCACGCCGGTGCTCAGCGAGCCGGTGCACCCCCGCCTGCCGCAGGGCCACCAGGTCGAGTTCGACGACGTCACCTTCAGCTACGACGGCGAGCACGAGGCGCTCTCCGGGGTGAGCCTGACCCTGGCCGAGGGCAGCGTGACCGCCCTGGTCGGCCCGTCCGGGTCGGGCAAGTCGACGCTGGCGACCCTGGTGCCACGGTTCCACGACCCGGCCTCGGGCACCGTCTCGATCGGCGGTGTCGACGTCCGCCGGATCGCCGGTACCGAGCTGTACCGGCACGTCGGATTCGTTCTGCAGGACGTGCAACTGCTCGCACTGTCGGTGCTCGACAACATCAGGCTGGCCAAGCCCGAGGCGTCCCTGGACGACGTCCGCCGGGTCGCCCGGGCGGCGCAGATCGACGACCGGATCATGGCCCTGCCGCGCGGCTACTCCTCGGTGGTCGGCGACGACGCGCTGCTGTCCGGCGGTGAGGCGCAACGGGTCTCGATCGCGCGAGCGCTGCTGGCCGACCCGCCGGTGCTGGTGCTCGACGAGGCGACGGCGTTCGCCGACCCCGACTCGGAGTCGCGCATCCAGGCAGCGCTGGCCCAGCTGATCGCCGGACGCACGCTGCTGGTGATCGCGCACCGGCTCGCCTCGATCGCCGGGGCCGACCGGATCGTGGTGCTCGACCAGGGCCGCGTCGTCGAGTCCGGGACGCACGAGGAACTGCTGGACCGGCAGGGCCGCTACGCCCGCATGTGGCGGGCCGCCGGCAATGCCGAGAGCGCAGGAAAGGGCACACGATGATCCGCCGGCTACGCGCCGTCCTCGGGCCACAGGAGCAGCGCTCCTACACCGACTTCCTGGTCTGGGTGTCCATTTACGGTGTGCTGCAAGGCATCTCGGTCAGCACCCTGGTGCCGATCGCCTCGGCGCTGGTCTCCGGCGACCGGCAGGGCGCCTGGCGCTGGATCGCGGTGCTGGCCGGCTGCGCGCTGGCCACCGCGGTGGCGCACTACGTGCAGGCGATGAAGGGCTTCAACGTCGCCCTGACCGTGCTGCGCACCATGCACCTGAACATCGGCGACCACCTGGTGACGCTGCCGCTGGGCTGGTTCAGCGGGAAGGTCGGCAGCGTCGCGCAGATCGCCGCCAAGGGCACCCTGGCCGTCGGATCGGCCGCGGCGCACCTGATGACACCCTTGGTCACCGCGATCAGCGCACCGGCCACGATCGCGGTGTGCATGCTGTTCCTGGACTGGCGGATCGGTCTGGTGCTGATCGGTTGCGCGCCGCTGATCTATCTCTCCGGCCGGATCTCCGGCTGGTACGTGGCGCGCCGCGAGGAGCGCACCCACCAGGCCACCGCGGCGACCAGCGACCGGGTGATCGAGTTCGCCCGGTGCCAGAGCGTGCTGCGCGCCACCGGACGCACCCAGGAGTCGTATCGCCCTCTGGAGGAAGCGATCTCGGCGCAGCAGCGGGCCAACCGGGCCGGGCTGCGGGACGCGATCCTGGGGCAGCTGATCCATGGCGTCACGGTGCAGTTCACCTTCGCGCTCACCATCGTGGTGGCCGCGGCGCTGGCCCTGAACGGCCGGCTGAGCGGCGTCGAACTGCTGGCCCTGCTCGGCGTCGCCGCCCGGTTCGTGCAGCCGCTGCTCGAGATCGGCGAGTTCGGCGGGGCGGTTCGGCTCGCCGACGGCGAACTCACCCGCATCGACACGATCATGAAGACCGAGCCGCTGCCCGAACCCGGCCAGGCCCGGGCGGTGCAGCGTCCCGGCGAGGTCGAACTGGACGACGTCCACTTCGGGTACGAGCCCGGCGAACCGGTGCTCAACGGCGTCAGTCTCACCGCCCGGCCGGGTTCGATGACGGCGCTGGTCGGTGCGTCCGGATCGGGCAAGACCACGATCAGCCGGTTGATCGCCCGGTTCTACGACATCGACTCCGGAGCGGTGCGGGTCGGCGGCGTCGACGTCCGCGATCAGCGCACCGAAGACCTGATGAGCCAGCTGGCACTGGTCTTCCAGGACGTCTACCTCTTCGACGACACCCTCTGGGAGAACATCAGGGTCGGCAACCGCGACGCCACCGACGCCGAGATCGAGGACGCCGCCCGGCTGGCCGGCGTCAGCGAGATCGCCGAACGACTGCCACTGGGCTGGCAGACCCCGGTCGGCGAGGCCGGTTCGGCACTGTCCGGCGGTGAGCGGCAACGGGTCTCGATCGCCCGGGCGATCCTGAAGAACGCCCCGGTACTGCTGCTCGACGAGGCCACAGCGGCCCTCGACCCCGAGAACGAGCGCTTCGTTCAGGCGACCATGGACACGCTGCGTCGGCACACCACGCTGATCGTGATCGCGCACCGGCTCTCCACCGTGGTCGCCGCCGACCAGATCCTGGTGCTCGACGCGGGCGAGATCGTCGAGCGCGGCGAGCACACCGAACTGCTCAGCGCCGGCGGACGCTACGCAGCCTTCTGGAACCAGCGCCGTCAGGCCGCCGGCTGGCGTCTGCTCAGCCGCCCCACCCCGTGATAACCGGGAGGAGTCCGCGCACTTCCGCATGATCACGCCTGGGTTCTGTTCATTCTGCATGATCACGCCTGGGGTTGGCGCACCACCGCATGGCGACCAACCACCCACCGTGATCATGCAGAACTGCACGGAACCCGCTGCCCGTGATCATGCAGAACTGCACGGCACCCTCCTACACCCTCCAGCACGACCACCACGGGGGTTCATGCGCCACCACCAAACCTCTCGTGATCATGCAGAACTGCTTCGGTGACCGAAGCGGTTCTGCATGATCACGAGGTGGTTTGAGCGACAACATCCCACCCTCCTCAGGGCCGCCGGGTCTACATGATCCCAGCCGGGCCCTGGCGACATCCCACCCGCCGAGACCGCGCACTTCGGCATGATCACGGCGGGAGTGGTTGGCGCGCATCGGTTTTGGCGTACGCCCCGGCATCGCCGCGAATTTCGGGAATCGACCGTTGACAGGGGTTGTGCTTGTCTCCGAGTTTGATAATGATTCTCATTACCCAACTGAGGAGGTGACAACGCATGAAGTTCCAGACCCTGGAAGTGCTCGACTTCGCGGCCGACAGCGTGGCCCACCCGACCTGCTCCAACGCACTGGTCGAGGACCTGTTCGAGCAGAGCGAGTTCGCACAGGAGTGATCCCACAACCGCGTCCGGCCGGGCACGAGCCGGCCGGACGCGGTCCCGCGTCATTTGCCGTCGCCAGAGAGGATCCGATGAGGACGCCGACATCAGCGGCCGCCGCAACGCCGGCGATGCAGGACGCAGACCCGGAGTCGTCCGGACTGCGGGCCTGGCTGCGCCCGGGAACCGCCGTCATGACCGTCGGCGCCACCTGGGTGGCTCGCGATCGGGAAGATCATTACTTCGAGTTGACCGGCGGCAGCCCGCAGGGGATCACCCGGCCCGCGCAACTCGACCCGGCGGTGCACACCGAACTGTTCGGCGCACTGGCCGACATCGGCGTCGTGGTCGACGGCACCCACTCCCCCGCCGTGATCATGCAGAACTGCACGTCCGATCGCGGTCAGGCGCCGCGGCGCTCCGCGGACGAGACGGTGGCTACCACGGCGTGGGCGGTCGGCGGCCCGGCCGAGTTCGTGCGCGCAGCCGGTCGCGAACTGCACAGACGCGGTGAGGTCATGTCCGTGCCCGCGTCGCTGCAGGACGCCGCACGGCACAGCCGGGTGCTCTGGTGCGCGGACGGCACACTCCCGCACGGCTGGCGCGATCTCGACGGGCAGGCCCTGAGCGGCGCTCTGGACTGGTGCCGCGTGCTGCTCCACGGCAGGTACGCCGACCTGGAACCGGTGGCCGGCGGACCGGCCGATGTCAGCCATGCCATGGTTCGCGCCCGCCGGCTCGCGGCCGCGCGGAGACCCGATCTGATGCTGGGCGAATGGGACGCCGGAGCGATCCGCGGGCCGGCCACGCTCAGCCCCGAGGCCGCCGAGGCGATCGCCGCCGCCGCGGTCGCCAAGATGCTGGACGGCGGTGCCGCAGCACGCCGGTGGCTCGATCGAGTGGATCTCGATACCCGTTGCCGCACAAGGCATCCGATCCTTCCGGTACCGGAGGCGACCATGCGCGAGCCTCGGCCGTGACGGCGCTCTCCGAGCTCGGGATCACTCTCGAGATCGGCCGGCAGGTCCCCGGGGAGGTCGGGATGCTGAACACCGACATCGTGCTTCCGTCCGGACCGGGCCCACACCCGGTGCTGCTGGTTCGCACCCCGTACGGCACCCGCAACCTGCTCCGCGAGGCGATCGGCTGGGCCCGGCTCGGTTGCGCGGCGGTGGTTCAGGACGTTCGGGGCCGCTTCGAGTCGGAGGGTACCTGGCACCCGTGGCACAACGAGGGCAAGGACGGGCTCGCGACGCTCCGCTGGATCGGTGACCAGCCCTGGTCCG
>DAIOVT010000219.1:0-6793 GCA_036758885.1 Kineosporiaceae bacterium | reverse complement strand
GTCCGGGGCCATCTCGATGGTCACCCGCGAGCACACCACCACGCTGCGCGACAAGGACGCCGCGATCGACCGGCTGGACGCCACCCTGGCCGAGCGCGACGCCGAGATCACCCGGCTCAAGGCCGATCTCTCCGGCAAGCCGGCCGCCGCTCTCGCCGCCACCGGTCCGGACACCAAGATCAGCACCCCGAAGATCGACACCCCCGACGTCGATCTGCCCAAGGCCGACCTGCCCAAGGCCGACCGGCCGGACGTCGAACTTCCGGACGCCGACCTCTCCGACGCCGAGGGCGCCACCACCCGGGTCGAGCGGGCCACCTCCCGCATCGCGCCGCTGGCCGGTGGCGCCGCCGCCGGAGCCGTGGCCGGCCGGGCCGCCGCCCACCTCGACGACGACGGCACCCGGCGGGTGACCGGGCGCGGCGAGCTACCCAAGGCCGACCTGCCCAAGGGCGACCTGCCCAAGGGCGACCTGCCGAAGGCCGACCTGCCGAAGGCCGACCTGCCGAAGGGCACCACCCCCAAGATCGGCACCCCTTCGGTCGACCTGGACGCCAAGGGTCACGACCTCGACCTCGGTGCCGATGTCGGCAGCATCGACGTGCCCGGCATCGAGCCCAAGGCCGCGGTGAGCACCGACGCCCCCGACACCGGCCCGATCCGGACCATCGCCGCCGGTGCCGCCGGTGCCGTCGCGGGCGCGGCGGCCAAGGGCAGCGCGGCCGCCAAGGACCTGGTCTCCGGTGCCGGTTCGGACGACGACCTCGAGCGCATCGAGGGCATCGGCCCGCGGATCGCGAGCGCCCTGTCCTCGGCCGGCATCTCGACGTTCCGTCAGCTGGCGGACGCCGACGTCGCGGCGCTGAACTCGGCACTGGAGAACGCCGGGCTTCGGTTCGCCCCCAGCCTGCCCACCTGGTCGCGTCAGGCCCGCCTGCTGGCGGACGGCGACGAAGAGGGCTTCCAGCAGCTCACCGACCAGCTGGTGGCCGGTCGCGACGTGGGCCGGAGGAGCTGATGTCGGTCCAGGACCGCTCCCCCAGGACCGCCACGACGGTCACCACCACGACGACGACCACCACGACGACCGAGGGCCACTACTGGTACCGCCGTCCCGCGGGCGTGCTGCCCTGGGCGCTCGGTGCCGCCGGTCTGCTCGGCCTGGGCGTCGCGCACGACCTCCCGGTTCGGCACTCGATCGAGAACGACCTCGAAACCCGTTCTCGCGCAGCGCTCACCGCCGCGAACGCGCCGGACGTCAAGGTCAACTTCACCGGTATGGACGGCGAGCTGACCGGCACCCTGCCGCCCGGCGTGAGCGCCGACGAGCTCGTCGCCAAGGTGAAGGCCCTGAACGGCGTACGGGTGGTCAAGGCCAACTTCGGTGGCGACCCCGCCGGAGCGGGCAGCGGCACCGACGCCGGGGCCGGGGCCGGGGTGGGACAGCTGCCCGACGTCGGCATCACCACCAACGGCGGCAAGGTCACCCTGACCGGCAAGCTGCCCAACCAGGCCGACATCGACAGCGTCGTCGCCGCAGCCAACGCCAAGTTCGGCGCCGGCAACGTCACCAACCAGCTCACCGTCGACAACTCCCTGACCATCGGCGACGCCGCCGTCCCCGGCCTGACCGGACTCATCGGCGCCCTCGACCCCAACGGGAACGTCACCGCCAGCCTGGCCGGCGGCAAGCTCAACCTCGACGGCACCGTGCCCACCGACGCGGTCAAGACCGCACTCGAGACCGCCGGCGGCACGCTGGCCGGTGCGTCCGGGCTGACCTCGAACCTGAGCGTCTCGGGCGGTTCCGCGAGTGCCGGGGCCGGGGTGGGCCAGCTGCCCGACATCGGCATCACCACCAACGGCGGCAAGGTCACCCTGACCGGCAAGCTGCCCAGCCAGGCCGACATCGACAGCGTCGTCGCCGCAGCCAACGCCAAGTTCGGCGCCGGCAACGTCACCAACCAGCTCACCGTCGACAACTCCCTGACCATCGGCGACGCCGCCGTCCCCGGCCTGACCGGACTCATCGGCGCCCTCGACCCCAACGGGAACGTCACCGCCAGCCTGGCCGGCGGCAAGCTCAACCTCGACGGCACCGTGCCCACCGACGCGGTCAGGACCGCACTCGAGGCGGCGGCCGCCGGACTCACCGGGGCGAGCGCCTCGGTGGCGTCGAACCTGAACGTCGGCGGGACCGGGGCGACCTCCGGGGCCACCCCGGGCGCCTCGGCCGGAGCCTCCCCGGGCGCCTCCACCGGAACGGCACCGACGTCCACACCGGGCGCGGGCACCTCGCCGTCCCCGGGTGCGAGCGGTGGTTCGGGCACCGAGGCCGGAACCGCGCCGAGCGCCGCCGACAAGGCGGCCGTGCAGGCCAAGCTCAACGCCCTGCCGCGGATCACCTTCCGCACCGGCAGTTCGACGCTGACCACACAGGGCATGGCGATCACCCGGCAGGTGGCCGCGATCCTCAAGGCCAACCCGAACGTCAGGGTGCAGATCCAGGGGCACACCGACGACATCGGCGGCGCCGCACTGAACCGCAACCTGAGCACGGTGCGGGCGCGGCAGGTGCGTCAGACCCTGGTCAGCCTCGGGGTCGGCGCCGCGCAGATGTCCTCGATGGGATACGGCGAGAGCCGTCCCGCGGTGCCGAACACCTCGGCGACCAACCGCGAGATCAACCGAAGGGTGCAGTTCCAGGTCTCCTGACCCGATGACTGGTGTAGCGACATCGGCCCCGAAGCGATTCGCTTCGGGGCCGTTTCGCTTCGAGCGGTGAGTCGGTTCCGGAAAAATGGACGGAGAAGACTCACTCAGTCACGAACAGTCACAATAGAACGTCGCCCTGACGGCTCTCGATAGATTGAGTACTGTCGGTCATCACGATGGCTTGTGCACGACGTGGCTCGCTCACCCCGGGACCCGCCGTGTCGAAGTGAGTCGCGCGTTACGGGGACTGCGTGCTCATGCATGAACGGATGGAGGTTTCGTGGCGCGGCTCGCGGTGTACTCATTGGCCACGATCTTCGCGGCGTTCTGCACGGGCCTCCTCGTCGGCTGGCTGCTCTGGGGCCGTCCCGCGCGTGCCGGTGAGAAGCCCGCCGCGACCCCCGCCGACCCGCGGCTCGAGGAACGACCGGTCCCCGCCCTGGTGACGGCCGGCCCCGGTCAGGCCGACCCGGTGTTCACGGCACCGGCCCCGGTCGAGCAGCCACCGCCGCTGGTGCCGCAACCGGCCCCGCTGTTCACCCCCGCTGCCGAGACGACGGCTCCGCGCGGGGAGGACGTCGACACCGCTTCGCTGGCCCTGCCCGGCCTGCTCGCAGCACGTTCCCGCAACGAGCCACCACCGCTGACCGGCATGTCCACGGGACTGCCCAGCACCGCCGAACTCGAGATCGAGCGGCTCAACCGGGCGAACGGCACCGAGGAGTCCGCGGCCACCGTCGATCAGAGCTCCGGCGACACCCCGGGCGAGCCGGCCCAGCGGCCCGCGGCAGCGCCGGGCGCCGTCCGGGACGAGCTCACCCGGATCAGCGGGATCAGCGCCGAGATGGCCGACGCCCTGGCTGCCGAGGGCTACCCCTCGTTCGCCGCGATCGCGGCCGCCGACGAGGAGCACCTGCGCCGCGCGCTGCGGGTGAACCGGATCCGCTCGGCGTCCGGCATCTCCACCTGGGCCGCCCAGGCCGCCGAACTGACCCGGCAGCCCGTCCTGGACGGGCCCGCAGCGGCCGAGGCGGTCGAGGCCGAGCCCGCAGAGGTGGTGCCCGCAGAGGTGGTGCCCGCAGAGGTGGTGCCCGCAGAGGTGGTGTCCGAGGGCAGCACCGAAGCCGACGCCGAGGCCACCGATCCGGTGGCCGAGGAGGCCGAGGAGGCTGCCGAACCGGCTGAGGAAGCGGCCGAGAGCGCCGAGGACGTGACGGACGAGCCGGTCGCCGCCGCGGAGACCGCGGCTGCGGAAGTGGCCGAAGCGTCCGGGGAAACGGCCGGCGAATCGGCCGGCGAATCGGACGGGGAATCGGACGGGGAATCGCACGGGGAATCGCACGATGAGCAGGCCGCCGCAGTGGCGACAGCCCGGCAGCCGGACACCCTGTTCGAGTTGCCGCCGGAGCTGCCCACGGCGCAGCGTCCCGGCACCGACTCCGGTCAGGACCCTGGTCAGGACGACGAGGGCAACGACATCTACATCGAGAACGAGAGCGACATCTCGCCGATGGCCGCGACCATGGCCGCGCTCGAAGCACGCGAGCGCGCCCGCGCCGAGGCCGAGGCCCGGGGTGAGCTGACGCCCGAGCAGATGGTCGAGGTCGGCGCCCAGGAGCCGGCCGGCTCGCGCCGGCACTCGGCGTTCCTGACCACGGCCACGGCCGACGGCCCGAACTGGACCAAGATCGGTCCGCCCAGCTCGGACGACGAACTGACCAAGGTGATCGGCATCGACCAGGCGATCGTCGAGGCGCTGCGTGCCGCGGGGGTGCACGGGTACGGGCAACTGGCCGCCGTGCGGGACGACGAACTGCGGCAGATCCTGACCGAGGCGAACATCGAGCACCCGCCGACCCTGCCGACCTGGTCGGTACAGGCGGCGCTGCTGCAGAGTGGCGACAGCGCGAGCGCGGCGACTCTGGCCAGCGGGCTGATGGTCGGCCGTCAGGACGCCTGACAGGTCTGATCGGGGGGTTCAGAGAGTGACTCCGGCTCGGAGACGGGCGCTGGCCGCCGCGGTGGCCGTTCTCGGGATGACCACGATCTCGCTGATCCAGGTGACCGTGGTGATCCCGGCGGCCGACTCCGCCGACACCCAGGTGGTGCTCGCCACCAGCGCCCCGGTGTCCAGCTCACCGCAACCGCCCAGCTCGGAGCTCACCGAACCGGTGCCCGACGGGACGACGTCCGGCACGTCACCGGCACCGACCGGAACGGGTTCGGCAACCGGCGGCGAGGGGTCCACCGATGCCTCGGAGACCCTGCCCGGCACCGCGACTGCCACACCGTCGGCAACGCCGACCCCGCTGCCCATTCCCCCGGCCTCCGACGGCGTACCGGTCGACAGCCTGGCCACGCTCGGCGCGGCTCTGGACGGCGGCAACGTGCAGGTCTTCGGCCAGGTGCCGGACGCCGCGGGCCGCACCGCGCTGATCGACCGGGTTCGCGAGGCCACCGGCGGCGGGGTGAGCGACCGGCTCAGCATCGTGCCCGGATCGGGGACCGTCGGTACCGACGGTTTTGTCGCCGTCCTGCGCGCCCTCGGCAGCCAGTCCCGGGCCACCACCGTGGCCTTGCGCACCGGACGCCTCAACGTCACCGGCGTGCTGCCGGACGCGGCGACCCTCGAGCAGGTGCGCCGCGCGGCCCGGGCCACCGTCGCCCCGGCGAGCATGATCACCGAACGGCTGGCCGTCGATGCGTCCGGGCAGGTCACCCCGGCCCAGGTGGCCGCGCAGATCACCGCTCTGCCCGGGCTCACCTTCGACTCCAAGAGCGCCTCGCTCTCCGCCGCGGCGCAGCAGGTGGTCCAGGTGGCGGCGCAGATCCTGAAGGGCCGCAACGACATCCGGGTCACCGTCGAGGGACACACCGACACCTCCGGCAAGGCGACCACCAACCTGCGGCTGAGCCGCGAGCGGGCCGCCGCGGTCGGCAAGGCCCTGGTCACCGCCGGTGTGGCGGCGTCCCGGGTGAACACCGTCGGCTACGGCGAGACCCGTCCGCTGCTGAGCGGCGGCAGCGACTACGCCGACGCGGTCAACCGGCGCGTCGTGCTGGTCTCCACCGTCGGTATCTGAGCAGTCGGCATCTGAACCGTGGCCGTCTAGGCTGTCGCAAGTGCGGCTCTACATGCGTTCGGCCGAGCGCCGTCCCGATCCCGAACCGGTGCCCACCGACGAACGCGCCTTCATGAAGTTCGCGCTGGCCGGCTGGGCGCTCGCCCTCGTCCTGATGGTGATCTTCCACCAGCGGCTCGCCGACTCCGGCCGGTCGTGGTGGTTCTGGACGCCGGTGGTCGCCATCGCGCTGGGACTGTACGGGTTCCGCTGGCTCACGCGTCAGGGTCGTTGAGCACCAGCGCCTCGCCCGGTTCGACGCCGTCGATCCGCGCCGGCTCCTCCTGGGTCGAGTCCTCCGGCGCCTGAACCGCGTCGCCGGACGACTCGGTCTGCTCGGCCGGGTGCCAGGCCCGGGGCAGCGGAGGCGGCAGCACGATCGCCTCGAAGCCGGACTCGTCGAGGATCAGGTCGGACAGCGGCTCCGGCTCCACCGGCTCCAGATCGGTCTCGCTGTGCGCGCCGCAACCGTGGTCGGCGCTGACCACCTTGCCGTCCGAGGGTGACCACTCGTTGCCGCAGGCGCCGAACATCAGCCGCATCGATCCGGCCAGCGACAGGAAGTACCCGCAGGTCGAACAGGCGGCACGGGCGTGCACCGCCTCGTCGCTGACCGGGCCCCGGTCCGAGCCGTACCAGCGGCGGGCCAGCCGGGTGCGTCCCAACGGGGAGAGCACCCTGGGCCGGCCGAGGCCGAGCTCCCAGTTCGCCATCCGGTCCTCGTCGTCGTCCCCGGTCTCCAGGTAGCCCGGCTCGAGGTTGTCGTCGTCGTCGCGGTAGGCGAGCTGGTCGGCCGGGCCCAGGTCACCCGGGGCGATCCGCTCGGCCCAGGGCAGCCAGTCGGGCGCGAGCACCGACTGCGGGCCGGGCAGCAGCACCACCTCGGAGACGGTGACCGCGCGGCCCCGCGGCACCCGGGCGACGGTCACCGACCAGCGCCAGCCGTGATAGCCCGG
>DAIOVT010000218.1:0-6800 GCA_036758885.1 Kineosporiaceae bacterium | reverse complement strand
ACGTAGAAGTTGCCGCCCTTCTTGCCCGGCTGGTACAGCCGGACGGTCGGGGTGCCGCCGACCTTCTGGCCGGTGTACCGCTTGCTCACGTTCAGCTTGCTCACGTTCGTGGACCAGGCCTTGATCGTGGTGAACCTCGCGACCGTCAGGTAGTTCTTGTCGGTGCGGTTGATCTTGATCCACTTGTTGTGCAGCCGGCCGCCGGGTGCGGCGTCCTTGCCCCAGATGCCGGCGTCGCCGTTGACGTACACGGTGTTGCCGACCCGGATGACCCGCATCTTGCCGGGCTTCGGCTTGCTCACGGTGAGCGTGCCCGAGGCGCTCTTGGCGCCGATGCGCACGTCGAAGGCGACGGATCCGTAGGTCTTGTCCGGCTCCTTGCCGGTCACCCGCACAGCGGTGGCCTTGGCGGCGACGCCCGCTGAGATCTTCTTGATCTGAGTCGCGGACTTGCCCTTGAACGGTGTGGCGGCGATCAGACCGGGAGCCGCAGGGGTCGCCGGCGCAGTGAGCGTCTGGGCCGCCGGCCGGGACGGCACGGTGGCCGTGGTGGCACCGGCTGGTGAGGCCAGCGCAGCCCCGCTGACCAGCATGAACGTGGACAGGGCGCCGATCCCGGCGCGTCGTGCAGCAGACATGGATGTTCCCCCATGAGCGATGTGACATCGGGTCCCGGACGGCTGGCCGGCCCTGTGGCGAGGCGCCAACTGGGTGCACTCTAGCGATCAGCTGTGAGCCGTGGCTCACTCGGTGTGTCGGCTGATGCACCAGCCGTGCGCCGCGATCAGGCCGGGGGAGTGCCAGGAGGCGTCGTCCTGGTCGAGCAGTTCCGCCCCGGCGCCCGACTCCTCGAGCGGCAGCGGATGATCGCTCAGGTTCAGGGTCACCGTGAGCGCCGCCGCGTCGCTGGAGAGCACGAAGCTGGCGTGTTCGTTGCGCAGCACCGGCGCGTCGCTGGTGGCGCGGTGCAGCCAGGGGTGCGCGCGCCGCAGCCGGAGCAGCCGTTGGTACAGACCGAGCAGTGACCCGTCATGCTCCGCCAGTGTCTCGGGTGCCGGCGGATCCGGCGGGAAGGTGGGCCTGACCGCGTCGTCGCCGCCGAGCCGATCCTCCTTGACTCCGGTCATGCCGTACTCGTCGCCGGCGTAGACGGTGGGCGTTCCGCCGAGCACGGCGAGCAGCACCACGGCATGGTCGACGTGTCTGCGGTCCTCGATGCGGCTGGCGATGCGGGTGACGTCGTGATTGCCGATGAAGGTCGCCGGGGCGAAGGTCGCCAGCATCTCGTTGTGCCGCTGCAGCGCCCAGCCGAGTTCGAACAGGTTGCGGTCGTTGATGCTCGACCAGATCGCCTTCCAGAGCTCGTACTGGGTGACGGTGTCAGCCGTGCTCTGTTCGACGAACTCCACGTAGTCGCCGTGAATGACCTCGGCCTCGAACCATGCCTGGGGATGTGTGCGGCGCACCTCGCCGAGCACGGCTGCCCAGAACGCCGTCGGCACGGCATAGGCGGCGTCGAGTCGCCAGGCGTCCGCGCCGCGGTCGAGCCAGTGCGTCATCACCTGTGCCACAAGCGATCTCACGTCCGGGTGGTCGTGGTTCAGGGTGATCAGCGAGTCGTGCCCCTCGAAGAGGACGAACCCCCCGGACGGCGCCGTGCGCAGCAGCCGGGCGGCTTCGCCGTCCGGTCCTTGCGCGAGCGCATCGGTGACCAGCCGGTGCTCCCGGCCGACGTGGTTGAACACCCCGTCGAGCTGCAGCCGGAGCCCGCGGCGGCGGGTCTGTTCGACCAGTTCGTCGAAGTCGCCGTCCTCTCCGAGTCTGGGGTCGAGCCGGAAATGGTCGACGGTGTCGTAGCCATGGCTGCTCGAGGCGAACACGGGTCCGAGCGCGATCCCGGACGCACCGAGCTCGGCGACGTGATCGAGCCACGGCACGATGCGCAGCAGCCGGTGCTCGTGCGGAGCGGCCGGGCCGGTCGGCGGTTCGGGGAAGGCGCCGGTGAACCCGAGCGGGTAGAGCCGCCACCAGATCATCTGCCGCGTCCATTCCGGTTCGCTCACGTGGGACTCCAGTCGTCGGTGCAGGTGCTCGGTGTGCGGCGGTGTTCCTGTTGCAGCCACGTTAGCCAGCGGTACCGACAACCTCCGGGGCGGCGCGGTGGGCCGAGGCGGCGTCGTAGCGTGGAGCGGAGGCATCAGCGGCGGAACGAGGGGACCATGACTGAGGAGCACATCCGTTGGGGCGGACGGCTCTGGGCGGCGGCCGACCTGCTCACGCCGATGGCGATCAGGGTCGCCGCCACGTTGCGGCTGGCCGATCGGATCACGGCCGGGGAATGCACCCCCGGGCAGCTGGCAGACAGCTTGGCTGTCGATCAAGACGCATTGCGGCGCTTGATGAATCACTTGGTGACCGCCGCGGTGCTGACCCGGGTGGACGGCGACGGTGACCCCAGCTACGGGCTGACGCCTCTGGGCGAACAACTCAAGGACGACGCCCCTGAGGGGGTGCGCGCCTGGCTGGATCTCGACGGTGCGATCGGACGTGCCGACACCTCGTTCGTGCAGTTGCTGCACACGGTCCGAACCGGCGAACCGGCCTTCCCGCAGCAGTTCGGCCACGGCTTCTGGGACGACTTGGCCGCCGATCCGCGGCGATCGGCGTCGTTCGACGCGCTGATGGGGGGCCGGCTGGCCGGCGACGTGTCGCTCGTGGCAGCGGCGTACCCCTGGGCGTCGCTCGGCAGCGTGGTCGACGTCGGTGGCGGCGACGGCACGCTGCTGATCGAGATCGCGCGGGCGCACCCGCACCTTCGGGGCACCGTGCTCGACCTCGCAGGTCCGGCGCAACGGGCAGAGCAGGCCGTCGCGGCAGCCGGTCTGGCCGATCGGGTGGAGGTTCGGCGGGGCAGCTTCTTCGACCAGCTTCCGGAGGGTGCCGACGGCTATCTGCTGTCGGGCATCCTGCACGACTGGGACGACGACCACGCCGCGCTGATCATGCGCCGATGCGCGGAGGCGGCCCGGGGGAGCGGGGTGGTGCTGGTGCTCGAGGAGGCGGTCGGCGAGGTGGAACGCGGTGTCGCCGGCAGCGAGGGTGATCTGCGCATGCTCTGTTACGTGCAGGGCCGCGAGCGGACCCTCGACGAACTGGTGGGGCTCGGTGAAAGTGCTTCTCTCACAGTCGGTTCGGTGACCGCGGCGGGGCAGCGGTCGATCATCGAGTTTCGCTCCGCGGGTGCGTCCGGGTGAAGGTTGTTGCCCAGTTGTGGGTGTCGGCGGACGGCTTTGCCAGTGGCCCGGGCGGCGAGGGTGACATCTTCGCCGCCGTCCCCGCGGAGGCCGATGCGGCCAGTCAGCGATGGAATCGTTCACTACTCGCCGGCGTCGACGCGGTGTTGCTCGGCCGCCGTTCGTAGGAGAGCTTCGTGGGCTACTGGCCCACCGCAACCGATCCGATCGCCGTCCAGGTCAACCGCGCCGAGAACGGATCAGGAGTCGCCCGGCCTCGGTGTTGACCCGTCAGGGAAACGCGATGCATTATTTGCGCATGTACGCAGATAAGCATCCTCCGGTATGGGGCGAGGATGTGGTGACGCTCGCTGTCGAGGTGCTGCGGATGCTGGCCGACCCGACGCGCCTGCAGTTGGCCGGGTTGCTGCTCGACGAGGAGCGGTCGGTGTCGGAACTGGCGGCTGCGCTGGGCAAGCCGGGGCCGGCGGTGTCGCAGCATCTGGCGAAGATGCGGATGGCGCGGCTGGTGACGACGCGGAAACAGGGCACCTCGGTGCTGTACCGGGTCGAGAACGGGCATGTGCGACAGCTGGTGATCGACACCGTCGGGCACGTGGAGCATCTCTTGGACGACGTCCCGGCGCATCATCGCGCTCAGGAACCGACGACATGACCGGGCATTCAGATCAGCACGGTCATGGGCACGGACACGCACACGAGAACGGCCATGCGCAGGAGCACGGGCACGGACATGGGCATGGGCACGGACACGGGCAGGGGATCGATCAGGAGCCGCGGCGCTGGTCGCGGCTGCGTCATGCCGTCTCGGAGTTGACCGGCAGCCATTCGCACGACGTCGCCGATCAGGTGGACGAGGCACTGGAGGCCGATGCGCGCGGGCGCCGGGCGTTGTGGATCAGCCTGGCCGCACTCGCGGTGACCGCGGTGTTCCAGGCGGTCGTGGTCGCCTTCACCGGGTCGGTCGCGCTGCTCGGCGACACGATGCACAACGTCGCGGACGCCGCCACCGCGATACCGCTGCTGATCGCGTTCTGGTTGGTCAAGCGGCCCTCCAATGATCGCTACACCTACGGCTACGGTCGCGCGGAGGACCTGGCCGGGCTGTTCGTCGTCCTCATGATCACCTTGTCCAGCGTGCTGGCCGGCTGGGAGGCGGTCAACCGGCTGCTGAACCCGCAGGAAGTGACGCACCTGTGGGCGGTCGCGGCCGCGGGCGTGATCGGGTTCGCGGGCAACGAGCTGGTCGCCCGGTACCGGATCCGGGTCGGCCGTCAGATCGGGTCGGCGGCGCTCGTCGCCGACGGGCTGCACGCCCGCACCGACGGATTCACCTCGCTGGCCGTGGTGCTGGGTGCCGCCGGTGTCGCGGCCGGGCTGCCGTGGGTCGATCCGGTGGTCGGACTGCTGATCGCGATCGCGATCCTGGGAGTGCTGCGCTCGGCGGTCAAGCAGGTCGGTGCCCGATTGATGGACGCCGTCGATCCCGAGCTCGTGGCGAAGGCCCGCGCGGTGATCGAGGGCACCGCCGGGGTGCTGGCCGTGCGATCGGTGCGGTTGCGCTGGATCGGCCACGCCCTGCATGCCGAGGCGGACGTGACGGCGGACGACGATCTGCCACTGTCCGCCGGGCACGAGGTCGCCCACCGTGTCGAGCGGCAACTGATCAGCGAGTTGCCCAGGCTGACCACCGCCGTCGTCCATGTCGGCCCGGCCGGTGGTCATCCGGCGACGGCGTGAGCAGCCTCTTCTCGGCCCGGCGTGCACACTGGGGCGATGCACCTGCCGAGTCTGCAGCCGCCCGAACCCGACCCGCGGGGCATGGAGATCGCCGCCGACCCGGACGTCGTGTGGCACTACACCGACGGGGCGGGTCTGATCTCCATTCTCACCGGCCACTGTCTGTGGGCGACGTCGGCGGCATTCCTCAACGACCAGGCCGAGATCGGTCTTGGTGTCGAACGTCTGGCCAAGCGTTTCCTGGAACTGACTGCGGGGGAGGACGGCGACACCGACCTCGCCAAGTTCAGCGCGGCCCTCGACCCGCGTCGTCCCGGTGGTGCCTCGCCCGCGAACTGCTTCATTCTCAGTGCTTCTCGGGCCTGGGACTCGCTCGCGATGTGGCGTCTGTACGGGGGGAGCCAGGAGTCCTACGCGATCGGTATCGACTCGACCGCCCGTCTTGGGGTTCTCGGTGACGGCTCACCGGCGACCGATGAGTTGCTCGGGGCCAGCGGCGTCTACCTCAAGCGCCGGCCCTGGGAGCCGGTGCGCTACCGCCAGGACGACCAGGCGGCGCTGGTCGACACCGTCTTCGAAGGACTGCCCCTGCAGATGCGGGAGCTGAAGGCCGCGTTCAACCAGCTCGAGGACCGGCCGCGCAGCATCGGCACGCTGCCCGAGGCGACCCGCCGGAAGGTGCAGGACGTGCTCGACGACCTCGAGCAGGCGGTCCTGCTCATCAAGCACGAGGGTTTCGCCGATGAGCGGGAGGTTCGCCAGGCCGTCGTGATGCTGGCCGATCGTGGCAACCCGGAGGCCAACGCGCTCGAGGCCCGGCTGCTGCGCTACCGCGCGACGGGGTACGGCATCGCCCCGTACGTCTGCCTCACCGGTGGTGGCAGCGACGACGCGGTGACCGACCGGGCCTCTCACCTGCCGGTGCGGGCGATCGCGATCTCGCCGTCTCCGAACGGTGCCGCGGCCGAAGACTCGGTCTCAAGACTGTTGGCCGCCAACGGATATTGCGACGTTCCGGTGATCCGGTCGGGTATCCCGTTCCGCGGATGAGACCCGCCGCTCGCCTCGAGGCCGTCACCCTGCAGTTCCAACCGGATTGGCTGGCAAGGGATCTCGGTGCAGACGGACGGCGCCGCAAGGTCATCGAGGCAATGGTCGCCGAGGGCTGCTACCTCTCCCAGTTCGCCACGGGGACGTCGAACGGCGGGCTGACCGCGTTCCCCGGCGGTGACCGTTGGCGTTGGGAGAGTGGGCTTTTCGCCGGCAGGTACGACCGCGGGGAGGCGTCCGACAGGCCGCTGTACGGTGCCTGGAACCGAAGGGCAGATCCGTACGGCGGTGCTGTTCGGTTCGGGTCGTCCTACGTTCGCCTGCCTCCGGAAGCGTTGGGGCACGCCACGTTCTGTTTCCCCGACTCCGTCTACGAACCGGTCGACCTTGGCGACATCGCACTGCTTCCCGAGTTGTGCCGAATGGCCGACGATTCGGGGTTCGGCGACCTGGACGACTATGTCGAGGCGCATGTTCATGCTCCCGTCCGGTTCGATGAGGACGTCGAAGCCGTCGTCCTGGATCCCTGTTAAAGCCCAAGGCGTGTCGGCCGAGGTGCCCGTCATCGCCATGCGGGGCGGTGATGGACTACCGGGGTTCATCGAAAATCTGTACGATACCTTTCGGGGCTGGGACGGCGTCCGTCAGTGGCGCAGTCTGGAGCGTCAGTTGGAGATCGAGGCGACCTGGCGCAGCCGCGGCTACGTCCGGCTGCGATTCAGCGCCCGCCGCAGCATCTACGACCGGTGGTTCGTG
>DAIOVT010000217.1:0-6823 GCA_036758885.1 Kineosporiaceae bacterium | reverse complement strand
TCGGACTGGTCGGGTCCTCCATGGCGGCCGGGTTGACCGTGTCGTTCGCGCCGATCACCAGCACCACGTCGGTCTGCGGGAAGTCCTCGTTGATCTCGTCCATCTCGAGAACGATGTCGTAGGGCACCTTGGCCTCGGCCAGCAGCACGTTCATGTGTCCGGGCAGGCGGCCGGCCACCGGGTGGATCCCGAAGCGGACGTCGACCCCCTTCTCCCGCAGCTTGGCGGTGAGATCGGCGACCGGGTACTGGGCCTGGGCGACGGCCATGCCGTAGCCGGGCGTGATCACCACCGAACCGGCCTCGGAGAGCATCTGGGCCACCTCGGGGGCCTGCACCTCGCGGTGCTCGCCGTAGTCCTTGTCGTCCGAGAGCGAGACCTCCTGGCCGAAGCCGCCGGCGATCACCGAGACGAACGACCGGTTCATCGCCTTGCACATGATGTAGCTGAGGATCGCACCGGAGGATCCGACCAGGGCCCCGGTGACGATCAGCAGGTCGTTGCCGAGCATGAACCCGGCGGCCGCGGCCGCCCAGCCCGAGTAGCTGTTCAGCATCGACACCACGACCGGCATGTCACCGCCACCGATCGAGGCCACCAGGTGCCAGCCGAGGGCCAGGGCGAGCACCGTCATCGCGATCAACGGCACCACCGAGTGCGAGATCACGAAGTAGGCCAGCAGCCCTGCCGAGGCCAGCAGGATCACCAGGTTGATCAGGTGCCGGGCGGGCAGCATCAGCGGCGAGGACTTGATCCTCGCGCTGAGCTTCAGGAACGCCACGATCGACCCGGTGAAGGTCACCGCACCGATGAACACCCCGAGGTAGACCTCGACGTTGTGAATCGTGGCCAGCGAGCCGGTCAGGTCCTCCTCGGAGAGGAAGGAGTTGAAGCCGACCAGCACCGCCGCAGCGCCGACGAAGCTGTGCAGCATCGCGACGAGCTCGGGCATCTGCGTCATCTCGACGACCCGCGCCCGCCACAGCCCGATCGCCGCACCGATCACCATCGCGACCACGATCAGGGCGATGGTCTTTCCCGGGTTGGCCGCCCGGTCGAGCGCCAGCCAGATGGTCGCGGCCAGCGCGAGCACCATGCCGATGATGCCGAATCGGTTTCCCTCGGAAGCACTTTCGTGTCTCGACAGACCGGCCAGGGCCAGCACGAAGAGCACCGCGGCGATGATGTACGCCGCCTGCACCAGGTTCGCGGTCGTGGTCGCAGCCATCGTCAGTCCTTCCTGAACATGGCCAGCATGCGGCCGGTGACCGCGAACCCACCGAAGATGTTGATGCTGGCGATCACGATCGCCACGAAGGCGAGCCCCATCACCAGGTTGTTCTCACTGCCGACCTGCAGCACCGCGCCGACCACGATGATGCCGCTGATCGCGTTGGTCTCGGCCATCAGCGGGGTGTGCAGCGCGTGCGCCACGTTCGAGATCACGTAGAAGCCGACGATCACCGCCAGCGCGAACACCGTGAAGTGGCCGAGGAAGCTGCTCGGCGAGTAGGCGGCGGCCAGCGCGAACAAAGCGGCACCGATCACCATGCCCGCGTACCGGCGGCGTGGATCGCGCGGTTTCGGGGGTTCCTTGACCACCGGCGCGGCCGGGGTGGCGGCCACCGGCGCAGCGGTCACCGAGACCGGCGGGGGTGGCCAGGTGCTCTGACCGTCCCGGGCGACGGTCATACCGCGCTGCACCGAGTCGTCGAAGTCGAGCACGGCGACGCCGTCCTTGCCGGGCGTCAGCAGCTTCATCAGGTTGACCAGGTTGGTGCCGTAGAGCTGCGAGGCCTGGGTGGGCAGCCGGCCGGCCAGGTCGGTGTAGCCGATGATCTTCACCCCGTTCGGAGTGACCACCATGCGGTCGGGGGCACTGCCGGCCACGTTGCCGCCGCTGGCCGCGGCCATGTCGACGACCACCGAACCGGGTTTCATCGAGGCGACCATCTCCTCGGTGATCAGCCGCGGTGCGGCCCGCCCGGGGATCAGCGCGGTGGTGATGATGATGTCGACGTCCTTCGCCTGTTCGGCGTACAGCTCGGCGGCCTTACGGTTGAAGTCCTCGCCCATCTCCTTGGCGTAGCCGGTCGCGCTGGGCCCGTCGTCGTCCAGCCCCTCGACCCGCAGGAACTGCGCGCCCATCGACTCGACCTGCTCGGCGACCTCGGGGCGGGCGTCGAAGGCGCGCACGATCGCGCCCAGGCTGTTCGCGGTACCGATCGCGGCCAGGCCGGCGACGCCGGCACCGACCACCAGCACCTTGGCCGGCGGTACCTTGCCGGCCGCGGTCACCTGGCCGGTGAACAGCGAGCCGAACTCGTTGGCCGCCTCGATCACCGCCCGGTAGCCGGCGATGTTCGCCATCGACGAGAGCACGTCGAGCGCCTGCGCCCGGGAGATCCGGGGGACGGCGTCCATCGCCAACGCGGTGATCCCGGCGTTGGTGAGCTTGTTCCGCAGGTCCTCGTTGATCGCGGGAGCCAGCAGCGACATCAGCATCGTGCCCGAGGGGATCTGGGCGATCTCGATATCGGTGGGGGCGTTGATCTTGAAGACGATGTCGCTGTGCAGCGCGTCGGCCGCCGTGCCGATCTCGGCCCCGGCGTCGACGAAGGCGGCGTCGCTGTAGCTCGAGCGATCACCGGCACCGGATTCGACGAGCACGTCGTACCCGAGCCCGACCAGCTGTCCGACCGTCTTCGGAGTCGCGGCAACCCTGGTCTCGGCCGGGTTGGACTCCTTCGGCACTCCGATCCGCACGTTCAGCACTCCTCGGCAGGGGGTTCGGACCGCCGCCATCCTGCTGCCAACGGCGGCACTGTGACTACCCCCACGCGTGTGTCAGGGTTCACCCGCCGAGGCGATGACCAGTGCCGTTGCGACAGCTGCCACCCCCTCCGCCCGGCCTGTCAGTCCTAGCCCATCGGTCGTCGTTGCACTCACGGTGACCGGCGCACCCGCCGCGGCGGACAGCGCCGCCTCGGCCTCGGCGCGTCGCGAACCCACCCGCGGACGCACCCCGACCACCTGCACGGCGATGTTCCCGATCCGGAATCCGGCTGCGTTCGCCAGCCGCGCCGTCTCGGCGAGCAGCGCGGTGCCCGCGGCCCCCGCCCACTCCGGGCGAGAGGTGCCGAAGTTCGACCCGAGATCGCCCAGACCGCACGCCGAGAGCACGGCGTCGCAACAGGCGTGGGCGGCGACGTCGGCGTCCGAGTGCCCGTCCAGACCCGTCTGACCCGGCCAGTCCAGCCCGGCCAGACGCATCGGCCGGGCCGGTTCACCGGCTGCGGGCGCCGCCGCAAAGGCGTGGACGTCGACCCCGATGCCGACCCGGGGCAGTCCGGCGATCGGCGGCCCTGCATTCGGCTGCTCGGCATTCGCCGGCTGCCCGGCGTTCGGCCGTCCGGCGATCGACTGCTCCGCGCTCACCCGCCGCACCCTATCCCCGTGATCATGCAGAACTGCACGCCCGCCGTGATCATGCAGAACTGCACGTGCCGGCACCCTGCCGCAGCGGTTCTGCATGATCACGGCGTGGGTGCAGGGGTATGTGCGCGGGCGAGGCGTGCGGTTCTGCATGATCACCGCGGGTCGGATGGCGTGGGCAGGCGCAGGGGTGCGGGACGATCGGGGCATGGCATCCCCCGACCCGATGGCCGACGCGAGGGCGCTGCAGTCCGCCGCTCCCCGGGCGACGGTGACCACCGCGGACGGATTCGTCTGGCTCGACCTGGTCGAACCGACCGCCGACGAGTTCGCCCCGGTCGCCCGGTTGCTCTCGCTGCCCCGGCTGGCGGTCGAGGACGCGGTCACCGACCACGAGCGCCCCAAGATCGAGGGTTACCCGCAGTGTCTGTTCGCCATTCTCAAACCGGTGACGTACGTCGACCACGAGGAGGTGGTCGAGATCGCCGAGCTCGACCTCTTCGTCGCGGCGGACTTCGTCGTCACGGTGCGTCACGGCAAGGTGCCGGTGGTCGACCAGGCGATCCGCGAGTTCGCCGACCGCGCCCGGGACGAGAGCGACCAGCGCGAGGATCCGGTGAACGGCACGCTCGGAATCCTGCACCTGCTCGCGGACCGGATCGTGGACGACTACGCCGAGGCCCTGGCCGGCATCGACGAGGACATCGACGAGATCGAGGCCCAGGTCTTCGCCGACGCCGAGGCCTCCGACGCCGACCATTCGGTGCGCATCTACAAGCTCAAGCGCGAGATCGCCGAGTTCCGTCACGCCATCGCCCCGCTGATCTGGGGCATGCGCAAGTTCATGGAGCACGAGCATCCGGCGCTCACGTTGACCGAGCAGGACCGGCACTACTTCCGCGACGTCATCGACCACATCCTGCGCACCGTCGAGGAGATCGAGACTCACGACCGGCTGCTCTCCGACATCCTGCAGGCCGACTTCGCCCGGCTGGCTGCGCGGCAGAGCCAGATCTCGGTGCGGCAGAACGAGATCGCCGTTCAGCAGAACCAGGACATGCGCCGGATCTCGGCCTGGGCGGCGCTCGGTCTGGTGCCCACGGCGATCGCCGGCATCTACGGCATGAACTTCCAGAACATGCCCGAACTGCGTTGGCACTACGGCTATTTCATGGCGCTCGGCCTGATCCTGGCGCTCTGCGCGATCCTGTTCCGGGCATTCCGGCGCAATGGCTGGCTCTGACCCCGGCGTGCCCCGCCGGCCCCGCGCGGCCGCGGTGGTGCTGGCCGGCGGCAGCGGAACCCGGATGGGTGCGGAGCTCGACGGCGTACCGGTGAACAAGGTGCACCTCCCGCTGGCCGGTCGCCCGGTGCTGGCCTGGTCGTTGCGGACGGCGCTGCGGGTGCCCTCGGTGACCCGGGTGGTCCTGGTGATCAGGGCCGAGGACGCCGGCACCACCCGGCGACTGCTGGACGCCGAACACCTCACCGGTGCCGTGCAGGTGGTGATCGGCGGCGTGAACCGGCAGGACTCCGAACTCGCCGCCCTGGACGTGCTCGCCGACGCGGCCGGCAACGGTGACATCGACGTGATCGCGATCCACGACGGCGCCCGGCCGCTGGCCGGCGCCGCCCTCTGGACCAGGGTCATCGAGACCGCCGATCGGGTCGGCGGGGCGATTCCCGGACTGCCCGCCCCGGACGTCGTCCCGCTTCCCGGCCCGGGCGTCGTGCCGCTGGACCAGGACCCCCCGGCCGAACCGCTGGTCGGGGTGCAGACCCCTCAGGCCTTCCGCGCCGGTCCGCTGGTCGAGGCCTATCGCGCGGCCCGGTCCGCCGGTTTCGCCGGCACCGACACCAGCTCGACCGTCGAGGAGCACGGCGACCTGATCGTCGAGGTGGTGCCGGGCGGCCGGCACAACCTCAAGATCACCTACCCGGGCGACGTCCCGGTCGCCGAGCGGCTGATCGGCAACGACGCCGCGATCGGCTGAGCCCGGCGCTCGAGCGGACCACCGAGCAGGTCGAGATCGACCTGGTCGGCCACGAATCGGGCAGGCACCGACGAGGGCACCAGCTCGGCCTGCCCTAGCGACCGCAGCAGCACCTCACTGCCGGCGCGGGCCACCTGCACCGCGAGCACCCATGGGGTGCCCCGCCGCAGGTACCGCTCCCGGGCAACGGTGCCCAGCACCCGGCCCCTGCCGTCGACCCGTTTCAGTGTGTCGGTGACCGGCCGGCCCGGCACCGCGACGTCGGCGCCCGCCCGGACGGCGTCCAGCACCGCCCGCAGCTCGTCCTGCTGGTCGTCCTGCTGGTCGTCCTGCGCGCTGTTCTGCGTGTTCCGAGAATCCAGCTCGGCAACCCAGCGCGGGTCGAGCACGATCACCACACCGTCGGCCGGCAGCCCCGCCAGCTCCGCGGGGTCGGCGGCGGCGAGCGCGGCGACGACCAGTTCCGGACCGGTCGGTTCCGGACCGGTTTCCGCGTTGTTCGCCGTCTCGCCGGTCGTGGCCGGCAGGGCCACCCGCCGGACGACGCCCACCTCGGCGTGCCCGGCCAGCCGGTCGGACGCACGCTGCTCGAGGGTGCGCCCGCCGACCGGGACGACGGTCACCGGGTGCCCGGTGATCAGGAGAGCGAGAACGCTCACCTGGTGACCCGGGACACCCCGACGGTTCGGTCCAGCGTCGCCACCAGATCGGCGAGATTGGCGGCCTGGGAGACGGCGTGGCTGGCGCCCAGCGCGGCACCGGTCACCACCAGGGGACCGGCCAGATCGTCCTCGGTCGCCGAGCCGTTCGACCGAAGACAGATCACCGCCGCCACGCACTCCTCGTCGCTCTCCCAGGCCGCCAAGGCGCGCAGTGCCGGGTCCGGACCCGACATCGGGATGCTCGGGTCGTGCACCAGCACCAGATCGCTCGGCGCCTCCAGCAGGTCGCGCAACCGGTTGGCCCGGGTGACCACCTCGACCGGGGTTCCGGGAAAGGTCTGCCGCAACACGTCGGCGGCCGCCTCAGCGGCGGCGATGCCCGCCGGGGGACGGTTCGCAGCGGAGTCGACGTCGAGCACCAGCACCTGGAGAGCACCCATGGGTCTGACTATGCCCGACAACCTTGTGCAACCACCCAATCGGCGGCGGCAATATCGGTCGAGATCGGTCCAACCGCCCTCAGTCGAGCAGCTCGGTCACCACTCCCGCGGCCACGGTGCGGCTGCCCTCCCGGACGGCGAAGGGCAACCCCACCTCCATGGCAACCGGCTTGCCGAGTTCGACCGTGACCTGCACGGTGTCGCCCGGGTGCACCAGCGCCACGTCACCGAGGTCGAGCACCCCCGAGACGTCGGTCGTCCGCACGTAGAACTGCGGCCGGTAGTCGGAGGC
>DAIOVT010000216.1:0-6845 GCA_036758885.1 Kineosporiaceae bacterium | reverse complement strand
CGCTCTCGTCCACGAACGGCGCGTTCATCGGCTCACCAGATCCCCGCTGGGCGTTTCCATACCGGCCCGGACCTGCTCGGGCGGGCACCACATCAATGCGTCCAGGATCGACAGATTGGTGACCGGGGTGTAGCGGCCGGTGTCGTACCGGAGCGGTTCGAAGGTCTGGATGTGCAGGTCGATGCCCGCCTCGGTGAACCGGCCGCGGTCGAACAGGGCGGCGCCGCCGGGCGGGTTCCAGTACTCGGTGGCACCGAGGTGCCGGGAGATCTCCAGCGCCCAGTCCCCCGGGCCGGCAACGGCTTCGGTCGGCATGTCGAGGTCGGAGAAGAGCACGGCGTCGAAGTCGATGCCCAGGTGTCTGCAGACGGTGCCGAGGCTGTGCACCAGCAGGTCGGCGAGCCGGCTCGGCGTGGGCGCCAGGCACTCCTGCACCAGCTCGAGGGTCTGCGGGTAGTAGGGCGCCTGCTTGCGATAGTGCTCGAGCTGGCCGAGCAGCCGGCGCCGCCAGGGCTGTTCGTCGTTGATCTCGACATCGCGGATCGCGGTGTCCCGCGGGTGTTTCCGCAGCGGCACCCCGATATACTGCCACCCCTCACCGCAGGCCCGGGCCGGGCCGGGCGGGCTGAGCATGCGGTTGCGGTTCACCCAGCCGTGCCTGATGTACTGCGGGGTGTCGAAGACCACCCAGCGATCGGTGCGGTGGATCAGGTCGAAGTAGCCGGGGTAGGGGAACAGGTAGGGCTGCATCACCCCGAGCTTCACGACAAGAACCTTTCCAGCACAGTGCCTTCCACCTCGAGCCGGACGCCACGCTGGATCGCCGGGTCGAGCTCGGTGCGCCAGTGGGTGGCCACCGAGGGGTCCTTGAACACCGCGTACGGGCTGTCCTGGTGGCTGGAATGGCAGTCGTGCACGAACTTCTCGGTCTGCTCGGTCACCGGCAGGCCGAGGAAGTCGAACATCTGCTGGACGTGCTTCTCGGTGTCGGCCACCAGCGCCTCGTAGTGCATCACCTGCACCCGGTCCGGGTACTTGGCGGCGAGGTCGAGGTAGAGGTGCGCGATCTCGCGCCACTTGTAGAAGCCGAAGAAGTTCTCCTCCAGCCCCTGGTTCTTGCACTCGCCGAACCGCCACTCGCGCAACGGGTCCGACCCGGGCGGGAACTCCTTGGGGTGGTTCATCCAGGAATGCAGCACCCCGCACGGGTGCCGCACGATGCCGATCAGTTTGAGCTGGGGCAGGTGGTCGAGCATCGTCGGGATCAGGTACTGGTAGCGGCACATCTTCAGCGCCAGAACGGTGGTCGGGTCGTTCTTGGCGAACGTCGGGTACAGCCCGGCGGCGCGTTTGTCGGCCTGCACCAGGAACTCGTCGGCGTGGGAGTCCATGCGCTGCATCAGTTCGGCGAACTCCTGCGGCGAGGAATCGACCGTGACCGAGTTCTTGAAGGCGTAGGCGAAGAACGGCTGGAACCGGTAGTTGACCTCGGGAGCGCTGTCGATCAGCATGCCCAGCCAGCTCGTGCCGCTGCGCGGGACGCCGGCGACGACCGCGATCGACTCGATCATCGCTCACCCCTGGCGGCCGCGAGAGCCGTTCTGCGCGAGGCGGTCATGGCCGCGACGGTGGCCGGAGTCGGTCGGCTGCCGGCGGAGGCCGGGCTCGGCCGGGTGCCCGCGGAGGCCCGGCCGGCGGTACCCGGCGCAGGCTCCGGGACGGCGGCGAGCCGGCGGTCCGACTCCCGGGTGGTCATCACCCGGTCGATGATCGCGACCACCGCGCGGGCGACGTCCGGGGTGACCGCCGTTCCGGTGGGCAGCACCAGCACCCGGGCGGCCACCTCCTCGGTGCCCGGCAGCCGATGGCCGGCGTCCGGGTCCTGTTCGAGATAGGGCGACATGCGATGACAGCCAGGGGCGAAGTACTTGCGCGCCATCACGTTTCGCTCGCGCAGTGCGTGCAGCACCTGGTCACGGGCGCCGGGGGCGCCGTCCTCGATCTCGAGCACGACGTACTGGTAGTTGTTCGCCTCCTCGGCCGAGGGGGTGAGCAGCCGGACGTCGGGCACCCGAGCGAGCGCGTCGCGGTAGGCCTGCCAGTTCGCCCGGTTGACCGCCACCACGTCGTCGATCATGTTCAGGTTGACCAGCCCCATCGCGGCGCCGATCTCGGACATCTTGGCGTTGACACCGAGCATGTTGGTCTGGTCCTCGGCACAGATGCCGAAGTTGCGCATCCCGCGCATCAGCTCGGCGAGGTCGTCGTCGTCCGTGGTGATCGCGCCGCCCTCGAAGGTGTTGAAGAACTTGGTGGCGTGGAAGCTGAACACCTCGGCACGTCCGAACGAGCCGAGCATGCGGCCGCCGTGCGAGGCGCCGAAAGCGTGCGCCGCATCGAAGAACAGACTCAGCCCGTGCTCGTCGGCGACCTGCTGCAACTGCTCGATCGGCGCCGGCCGCCCCCACAGATGCACGCCGAGCACCCCGGACGTCGCGGGCGTGATCGCCCGGCGCACCGAGGCCGGGTCGAGGCAGTGGGTGAGCGGGTCGATGTCAGCGAACACCGGCCGGATACCGATCCAGGCCAGGGCGTTCGCGGTGGCGATGAAGGTGAACGAGGGCACGATCACCTCGCCGGTGAGGTTCAGCGCCTTGGCCGCGATCTGCAGCCCCAGGGTCGCGTTGCTGACCGCCACCACGTGCCGTACGCCGAGCCGTTCGGCGATCCGCTGCTCCAGTTCGAGCACCAGCGGGCCACCGTTGCTCAGCCGGTGCGAGGTGAAGATCTGCTCGACGTACCCGTCGAACGCCGCTCGATCGCCGATGTTGGGGGCGCCGACGAAGAGCGGCCGGTCGAAACCGTCCGCGGGCGGCTGGGGGTGCACAGGGGCCATACCAGCGTCTCGACCAGCGGTTCCGCGCGCTTGACGCGCACCCCCGGGCTCGGCCCCGACGTCCATCTCTTGGAGCAACCTCTTGGAGCAACCCCGACCGCCTGCCAGGGATCCCCGAGCCGGTTTCAGGGACGGATCGGTGGTCACCCCGATGGCCCGTTCCCTCACCGATTGCGACGATTGAGCAGTCAGCAACTCAGGAGTCACCCAGGGAGAGGCACGTCAATGGGCAGCGTTCACACGGCCATGCAGCGTCAGGGACTGGTCCGGCCACGATCCGGCCGGTTGCTGGGCGGCGTCTGCGCGGGTCTGGGGAGGCGCTTCGGCATCAGCCCGGTTCTCGCCCGGATCCTCTTCATCGCCATTCTGCTGGTCATCCCGGGCAGCCAGTTCCTGGTCTACCCGCTGCTGTGGGTGCTGATGCCGAGCGAGTGACCTCGCCGTCCAGCACTGACAGAACGACCCACACCATTGGGGAAGATCCGGCGGCCCGGCGCCGTCCGATCTTCCCCATTCACTTTCTCGCAAGACTGCCACGCGCGTTGTCCACAAGGTCGAAGCGTCCAACTGTGGACGACGAGGCGAACCGTCCGGTGAACGAGCACCATCGTCGCTGTGACACTGCGATCGGGTACCGCGCTACGGGCCACCGGCACCGGTGAGGTCTGGCGCGCGACCGCGGATCAGCAGACGGGCGTGATCACCCGCAGCCAGTTGCTCGACGACGGATACACCCCCGCTCAGGTCGCCGCCATGCTCAACACCGGCCGCTGGACCAGGCTGCATCCCGGGGTCTACGCCACGTACACCGGGCCGATCCCCCCGATCGCGCGAAACTGGGCAGCAGTGCTGGCGGCCGGCCCGGGTGCCGCGCTCGGTGGCCGGACCGCGCTCTGGCTCTGGGGCGCCGCCGACGCGCCACCGTCGCGAACAACCGTGTGCATCCCCTGGGAGAGACGGGCCCTCGCCGTGCCCGGCACCCGGATCATGCGACGGCGGGGGCTTGCCGAGCTGGTACACCCGGCGGCGACACCGCCTCGGCTGCGGATCGAGCAGGCTCTGCTCGACGTCACCCACAGCGCCGACGACGAGGCCGAGGTGGTCGACCTCGTCATCCGGACACTCGCCGCCCGGCTGACCACTCCGGAACGGGTCGACCGCGCGCTGCAGATCCGAAATCGATTCCGGCACAGGCGACTTCTGACAGGGCTGTTGGACGACGCGGTGGACGGCGTGCACTCATCCCTGGAACACCGCTACAAGCACGACGTCGAACGTCCGCACGGGCTGCCCCGAGCCGGGCGCAATCGCGCCGAACCTGTCGCGAACCGCCGCCAGTACCGCGACGTCCGCTATCGGCGCTGGAACGTGGTGGTCGAACTCGACGGACGTCTGGCCCATCCGCTGTGGTTGCAGCACCGGGACCGCCGGCGGGACAACGAGGTCGTGCTGAGCGGCGGGCGGGCACTGCGCTTCGGCTGGCACGAGGTGGTCGACGACCCCTGCGGATGCGCGGCGGTGGTCGCGGCCGCACTCCGCGCTCAGGGCTGGGACGGCGCCCCAACAGCCTGCGGCCCCGGCTGCCGGCTGCCGAGGTGAAACCCGCCCAATGGGGAAGATCCGGCGGCCCGGCGCCGTCCGATCTTCCCCGATGACGCAGCTACCGGTCAGCCGAAGAACTGCTGCCAGAGCAGCGTGGCGTTCAGAGCGATAATCACGGCGGTGATCAGGGCGACGATCACGGTGGTGGCGGTGCGGTTGACCATGTCGCCCATCACCGCGCGGCTCGAGCTCAGCCAGAGCAGCGGCATCAGCGCGAACGGGATGCCGAACGAGAGCACCACCTGCGAGACGACCAGGGCCATGGTCGGGTCGATGCCGAGACCGAGCACCAGCAGCGCCGGGGCCATGGTGATCAGCCGGCGCAGCCACAGCGAGATCCGCCAGCCGGTGAAGCCGTTCATGATCACTTGGCCGGCGTACCCGCCGACGCTGCTCGAGGAGATGCCCGAGGCGAGCAGCGCCAACCCGAACGCCAACGCCGTGCCGCTGCCGAGCGCCACGCCCAGACCGGCGTGCACCTCTTCGAGGGAGACCTCGTCGCTGGTGCTGCCCAGGTTGCGGAACACCGTGGCCGCCACCGCGAGCATGGTCAGGTTGACCACCCCCGCGATACCCAGCGCGACGATCACGTCGAACCTGGTCTCGCGCAACAGTTCCGCGGCGCTGCGGCCACGGCCGCGGCCCACGGTGAGCGCCGAATGCACGTAGACCGCGTGCGGCATCACCGTCGCCCCGATGATGCCGACCGCCAGCAACAGACTCTGCTGACCGGCCAGCCGCGGCACCAACCCCGAGGCGACGTCCACCGGGTTCAGCCCGGCCCGGATCGCCTGGTACCCGAAGCCGAGCACGATCGCCATCAACAGCGCGGCGATGGCGGTGTCGAACGGACGCAGCCCCCGGGAGGTCAGGGCGAGGACGGCGAACGAGATCGCCGCGCCGAGAAATCCGGCCGGCAGCAGCGGGACGCCGAAGAGCAGGTTGAGCGCGAGCGCGGCGCCGATCAGTTCGGCGAGTTCGGTCGCCATCGCGACGATCTCGGCCTGTCCCCACAACCCCAGTGAGGCCCAGCGCGGCAACCGGTCGCGGCACAGCTGTGGCAGCGTACGGTCGGTGGCCAGACCGAGTTTGGCCGAGAGGAACTGCACCGGCATCGCGGCCAGGTTTGCCGCCACCACCACCCAGACCAGCAGGAAGCCGTGGCCGGCGCCGGCGGAGAAGTTGGTCGCGAAGTTGCCCGGGTCGACATAGGCGATCGCGGCCACGAAGGCCGGCCCGATGGTCAGCGGCAACCGCGAACCGGGCTTTCCTGCGGCACGGGCACGACCGGCGAACATGCACTCTCCCGGATGGATTCACCGGCGGATCCGCTGAACGTAGACACAGTATTGGGGAAGATCGGGTGGCTCAGCGCCGTCCGATCTTCCCCGTTGAGGGTGTCGCGTGGATCAGACCTTGCGGGTCAGGCCGCGCGGGCCTCGACCAGGTACGTGCCCACCATCGGAACGCCGAACCAGAACCGCCAGCCCAACGACCGGGTGGTCACCGTCAGGCCCAGCCTCTGCAGTTCGTTCGCGTAGTCGCGGGCGTAGCGGATATCGGCAATGGCGATGCGTCCCCCGGGGGCCAGCACCCGCGCCGCCTCCGCCACCGCCTTGGCGCGCCCCTCGGCCGTGGGCACGACGTGGATCGCCAGCGATGAGAGGACGAGGTCAAAGCTGTTGTCCGGGAACGGAAGCTCGGTCATGTCGGCGGTGATCAACCGCAGCGGGACGGCGACCCCCTCCAGCTCGGCGTTGCGCTGGGTCACCTGCTCGGCGTTTCCGGACTGGTCGCGGCCCTGCCACAGGTCGACGCCGACCGCGGTACCGCCCGGGCCCAGCCGTTTCGCCGCGGCCACCAGCACCGCACCCCGCCCGCAGCCGATGTCGAGCAGGTGCTCGTCGCCGCGCAACTGCAGGGAGTCGAGCACCTCCGACCAGACCTCGAACTTGCCCCGCCGCGTCGCGTGCAGGAACAGTCCGCCGGCGGCCAGCAGCAACACCCCGCAGAGCAGCGGGAACGCCATGCCCGTCACCGACGCGCCGGCGCCGATGCTGAGCACCGACAGCCCCACCAGTACCAGCCCGCCCACGATCCGCAGCAGCGGCACCATCGGGCTGTCCACCCCGTAGTCGGCCTTGCTCGGCTTCGCGCTCACGGAGCGACCCTAGTCGGCCGACCCGAACGGGCCATTGCGTGCAGTTCTGCATGATCACGCCGGGGTGGGGTGGGGGCGCGCACGCGCAGGCAGTGGCGGACCCACGCAGTTCTGCATGATCACCACCTACTACCCCGTGATCAGTCGAAAATAGCTGTCACGTTCGCGGTTAGCTGGTGGCGGGGG
>DAIOVT010000215.1:0-6856 GCA_036758885.1 Kineosporiaceae bacterium | reverse complement strand
CCAGCGGCTCGGTGAGGACCTACTGATCCCGGGTGGCGTGATGTTGCTGGCTTTCCGGAGCAAGGCTCCGAACCCTATCTATGCCAGTCATTCACGGTCGTCGTCCTCCCACAGTGCAAGAGGCACATCAGGTTCAATCCAAAGACCTTCTTGCATCGCGTCCACAACGGCCGACTCGCACGGTGAGTC
Organism: Kineosporiaceae bacterium; assembly: GCA_036758885.1. Taxonomy (GTDB): domain Bacteria; phylum Actinomycetota; class Actinomycetes; order Actinomycetales; family Kineosporiaceae; genus DAIOVT01. Next base: position 6,667 of record DAIOVT010000215.1, on the reverse strand, counting down.
GGCCGCAACGTACATGTAGAGGTCGAATCCAAACGCTAGCTGCAGCCTTCCGTTGACAGCTTCTAGCGCGCAATCAAGCTCGCCTCGCAGATTGCCTCGAACGATTGGCCCCACGTCGGACCGAAGCACAATCTGCCCGGCGCTGAGGGCAAAATCTCCGCTCTGGTGTCCGACATAGACGACCCGCAACAACGAGGCTGAGGTCAAAGCAGCGAAACGCACGACCGCGGAGATGTAGCTGTTTTCGACGCGGCCATACTCCTCGCTAGTCAGCACCATCCCGTTGAACGTTCGACCAACGTCGGAAACGTCTGTCCAAGATGCCCAGCACGGGTCCCGCCTTAGCTCCTCTTGGTATCGACTCACACGCCAGGAATGAGGCAGCGAGCGCAGCGAAATCATGGGCCAACCCGCACGAGGTTCCCGTCGGCGTCGAGGCCGAAAGTTCCTTCGCGGGTTCGCTTAAGGTGCAGATCCTCAGTCCGCCCTGCGACCTTCCATGCCCCAGATGGAACGTGCCCGTCAAGATCCCGCGTAATCACACGGCCATCAGGAAGTTGGTAGACCGGCTCACGCCCTTTGACTCGGCCCACAATGCGTTGCGTGTCTACACCGAGACGCTCCAGTACCTGCCGAGATTGTCTCCCCGTGAGCGATCCACACGCGTGATAGTTCGCGATGATCCACGACAACCCGGTAGTGCCGCCGGTGGTGCTGGTCCGGGACGCGACGACATCACCGTCATGGCTGTAATACCGGACCGCGGCGGTGGTGGGTGAACCGGTGACGGGCACGGTCCGGGAGGCGTCCTGCCCGGGCAGGTACACGGTGGTGGTGGTCGCGGTCCCGGCCGGGTTCTTGGCGGTACGGACCCACCGGTCCCGTCCGGGCCGTACACGTACTGGTTGTCGCCACCCCCCGAGGCACCGGTGGTGCACCTGACTCGACCCGAGCCGGTAGACGTAGCCACGATCGGAATAGGACGTCGTGGCGGTCTCAGCGGCCAACCCGGCCGCGACGGCGAGTGGCGAGTAGCGCACCAAAATCGTCACGGATTCGGTGCACTACTCGCCACTCGCGCAGAAGCCTCTGACGGAACGCCGTCCCAGGTGGCCGAAGGCCGATCAGGTCACTGACCTGGGCAGATGATGGGTGGGCCTAAGAGGACTTGAACCTCTGACCTCTTCCTTATCAGGGAAGCGCTCTAACCGTCTGAGCTATAGGCCCGAAGCAGGTGGACGCCGTCCGACCATGCGGCGTCGAGCGTATCGCAGGGCAGGTCAGCGACCCAAACCGGTTGTCGAGCGGCGACGACCCGGACTCCCCTCCTCACCCGGGTCGCCGCAGCCACAGTCACCAGGGGTCGGCTAAAGATCGACGCACCGTAGTCGGGCCCCGGCCGGGGCCGGGTCGTTACGACGACGATCATCGCGATCGCGCGCACACTGACCCGATCCCTCATTCATGGCGTCATCCTCGCAGAGAGCCGGGCCGAGTGAAATCAATCAATCGGGCAACAGACCGCGCACGTATTGCCCAGCGGGGACGCCGAGATGGTTGCGCACCGTGCCCATCGCCTCCACCAAACGGGGCATGGGCCAGTCGGGGGGAAGCAGCTCCGGGGGCAACTGTGGGATCGCGACCAAGTGCATGTACGCGGGCAACGCAGTATCGACGTGGCAGTGCAGCGCGGCGGGCCCGGGCGCCTTCGGCGGCGCGGTGGCCAGACCCCGTTCGAGCTGGTCGGCCAGCCAGTTGATGTTGTGTGCGACCGCCGGCAGCTCCCAGGCCTGCGCAGCCGCGGTGCGCGCACCCTCGGGGCTCATCACCAGTCTTACCGGGGTCACCGAGCACGACGACGGCAGCGAGGCGATCATCTCGGCGAGGTGCTTGCTGCGGTCCCAGGGCGAGACCACCAGTCCCGGACGCAATCGCGCGTACCCGGCCAACATCGTCGAGCGCCGGAACCGGTCACGGTTGGCGCGCTGGCTGTCGGGGATCTCGTAGAGGAACCCGTGCAGTTCCCCGGGCCAGGCCCGCGGGGGCGCCGTCCGGGGTTTCAGATCAGGGTTGGCGCTGTCCCGGATGCGCCAGAACGCATCGGCGACCAGCCCAGCCAGTTCGTAGTCGCTCGACCGGCCCCGCGGAATGCTGGTCAGTGACCCCTCGCGGCGCATGCGGGCCAGGACGCTCCGGGCGGCGCTGGTGCTGACGCCGATGTCGCCGAGAAGACGTACCAGCAGGGTGCCTGGCAGGCGCGACCGTTCGGCCACTCCGAACAGGAACGGCACCTTGGCGGTCAGCCGGGCGGACGCGGCCTCTGCCGTGGACGGACGATCGGACACCCGGGTCAGTCGTCGGAGAGGGTGACGTGCAACCCGCCGACGAGGCTGCTGGCGATGTTGTAGAGCACCGCCCCGACCGTGGCCAGCGCCATCATGATCACGACATTGATCACGGCGATGAAGGTGACCAGCGAGATCACCCGGGAGAGCCCGACGTAGTCGTAGAGGTTGAACGAGGTGCCACCGCCGGCGGCGTCACCCAGGGTGTCGCTCAGCGAGCTGAACACCCCCATCGCATTGAGCAGCTGCCAGACCACCACGGTCGCCATCACCAGGGCGATACCGAGCGCGACCGAGAGCAGGAACGACAGTTTCATCATCGACAACGGGTCGATCCGGGCCAGGGTCAGCTTGACCGTGCGCGGCCCGCCGCTCTGGCCCTCCTCGAGCGCACCGGGTGCGTCGGCATAGCCGGCCTGACCGGACGACGCCCCGCCGGCGGGCGGGAACGGAGAGGTCGCGGTCGAACTCGAAGGACTCAACGTCTCGGCGGCCACCGAGGCGGAGTCGCCGGGAACAGTCACCACTGGACGCATCGTGGACCCGCCTGCCCGAGCTGTTGAGGAGGTGCCCGACCCACCGCCGTTCGCGGTGGAGCCGTTCGATTCGGCCGGCGAATCGGTGGACGACGATCCCGGACGCATCGACTGCATCGGCCTGGTGGCCGCGGCCGGACCGGCGGAGCGCACGCTCGACGGCGTGGCGCCGGAGCCGTTCGATGAGGGGGTTGCGGACGAGCCGGCCGGGGAGGCGGGGGAACTCGCGGTGCCGTTCGAGGAAGTCTCCGAGCGGTTCGCGGTCTTGCCGGGGCGCTTGCCCGACCGGGCGTTCTGCGCGGACGCCGAACCGGTGGTCACCGGGCGGGCCGTCTCGCGGGTGTCGATCAGCCGGTCGATCGTCGTGTCGGCACGCGAGTCGCTACTGCGGGAGTCGCTACTGCGGGAGTCGGCACTGCGGGACTCGTTGCCCCGAGGGGCGGCACCGCGGTCGTTGCCTGGCCGCCCGGCTGACTTGCCGGTCGACCCGGCACGAAAGACCTGGTCGGACGAACTCACCGTTCACCTCCGAGATTGTTCGGGACACGATAAGTACGTCCTCGAACCGCGTGTCACCGATCGGTGGGTCAGGTCTGGTCCGACAACACCCGTCCCCCGCAGGGATCGTACCCGCCGACGTCCACGGCGGACGACGGCACGAGCAGTTGTCCTGAGCATGTCGATCATCTGCCCACCGCGGGACCGGCGGCTTTCATCTGATCGATCCGCCTGCTCATCGGCCGTTCTTCCGAGGTCAGCCGCCCGATTGCGTAGGTGATCGTCCCGCGCCCGGAGGCTGCCGGTACGTCCACAGATCGGTGATGACTACCGATGTCGGCGCACGCGTCAAACGGTGCACTGAGTGAGTCACCCCACCCGGGGTTGACGGATCGACACCGACGACCCGACCGTCCGGTGGCCCATCGGTGGCATATCGGTGGCCCGCCGGCCGGCCCAGCGAGGACATCATGACCAACATCAACAACGTGGTGAAGGACCTCTCGTTGCCCAGCAACGGCAGTTGGTACTTCTGGTTCTACCCGCACAACGGCGCCTACTTCAGCTTCCCCGACGCGATCGAGGGGAACCGCACCGTGATGACGTTCGCGGCCCGGCCGAACAGCCCGGGTCACGCGTTCCTGGAGAGCGGCAACACGGTGGTGCACACCGAACTGTCGCCCAATGACATCGGCAAGCGGCGTCACGTCTACCGCTTCCTGGTGATCAACCACGACCCGCAGAGCTCCCGCGCGTTCAGCATCGCGTCGTCCGAACTGCGCGCCTGAGCGGCCACCCGAACAACAGCCGAACAACAGCCCGAACAAGAGAAAGAGGAATCACCATGGCCACCATGCACGTGTTCGTCGAGGAGTCCGGCCGGATGACGGTCGTGCCCGCACCCCATGCGCTCGGCCCCGACGGCCCGTACTTCGCCGGCGCCTCGCCGGCCGACGAGTCGATCGAGCTGCGCGGTTACGAGGTCGAGGTGGACGACGAACTGCTCGACTCGCTCGACCGCGACGGCACGACCAAGCTCGAGCAGCATCTGGTCGCGTTGTTGCGCAGCCCCGGGGAGCTGCGCACCGTGCAGCCGTTCGGCTCCGACTGAGCCGGCCGGTATCTGTCGCCGACCCCGCGCCTCCTGAAGGTATGAGGCGGATCGTTACGTCGTGTCCTTCGCCATGGGTGACCCCGCGGCGGAGGGCATGACCATTTTGTCGGCCATCGGGGATGATAGGAGCATGGCGCGGCCACCGCGCAAGCCGGCACTCGTAGAGCGCGACGGGCCCCTGCACGAACTGGGCGAGGCGCTCGAAGAGGCCTGCGCCGCAACGGGTTCGCTGGTGCTGATCACCGGTGAGGCCGGTATCGGCAAGACCTCTCTGGTGCAGCGGTTCGTCGCCGGTCTCGAGCGCCGAGCAGCGCTGCCGGACGGCGCGGGAGAACCGCGACCGGTGCGGGTGTGCGCCGGGGTCTGCGACGACCTGGTCACCCCGCGGGTGCTCGGACCGCTGCGCGACGCCTTCGCCGGCCACGAGCAGCTCACCCGGGTGCTGCGCGGGGACTCGGGGGAGGAGATCCCGGTCGCGGTGCTGCACGAGGTGGCGCGGGTCTCGCCGACGCTGCTGGTGATCGAGGACCTGCACTGGGCGGACGACGCCACGCTCGACGTGCTCGGTCATCTGGCCCGGCGGATCGGGCCGCTACCGGTTCTGATGGTGCTGACCCTGCGCGACGAGACCACCACCGGACCGGTGCTGCGCCGGTTCCTCGGCGGACTCACCGGCCCCACGGTTCGCCGGCTGCCGCTACCGGCGCTGACCCCGCGTGGCGTCACCGCCCTGGCCCGGGCGTACGGTCGCGAGGGCACCGGTCTGCACCAGCTGACCGGCGGCAACCCCTTCTTCGCCACCGAACTGCTGGCCGCCGGCATCCCGGGCGAACCTCGGGCGCCGACAGCACCGACAGCACCGACAGCACCGACAGGGACGGGGTCGACGGTGCCCGCGAGCGTGAGCGACGTCGTCCTGGCCCGGTTGCACGCCACCGGCGAGAGCTGCCGCCGAGCCGTCGAGCAGCTCAGCGTCATCCCCTCGGCCGCGGAGTTCCCGCTGGTCGACCGGTTGCTGCCCGGGGGTCTGCAGCAGCTGGTCGAGGCCGAGCGGCACGGGCTGATCCAGGTCGACGAACGCGCCGTCCGGTTTCGGCACGAACTCGCCCGCCGCGCCGTGGAAGCCTCACTGCCGCAGCTGGTCCGACGCAGCCTGCACGCCCTGGTGGTCGATGCGCTGACCCAGTCGCCGAGCCCGGACTCCGCGCGGGTCGCGCACCATGCTCGGCTGGCTGACGACCCGGTCTCGATCTGCGCCTTCGCCCCTCCGGCCGCGCGGGAGGCGGCCGCGGCCGGCGCGCACCGCGAGGCGCTGGCCCACTTCGACGCGGTGCTGCCGCACGCGCACCTGCTCGGCGATCTCGACCGGGCCCGGTTGATCGACGATCACGCCTGGGAGCTCTACAACGCCCGGGAGTTCGACCGCGCGCTGGCGGGTCGCGAGGCGGCGGTGCGGATCCTCCGTTCCCTGGCCGACCCGATGCCGTTGGGGTTGGCGCTGGTGCGGTTGTCACGGCACCGGTTCATGTTCGGCGACTCGGCGGGCGCCGCTCAGGCGGCCCGCGAGGCGGTCAGCCTGCTCGACGCCACCGGTGACCTGGCCGCCTGCGCGCACGCGCGCACCTGTCTCGGCGCCGTGCTGGCGCTGGCCGGATCACCCCCGGACGACGCCCCGCAGGAGAGCGCGGAACAGGTGCTGGCCGGCGCCCAGCAGCTCGCCGAGACGATGGGCCGCGCCGATCTGATGTCTTTGTGCCTGAACTACCGCGCCTTCGCGGCCCGCGAGGCCACCGACGACGAACGGGTCGCCCTGTTGCGGGCGGGCCTCGACCTGGCGCTGACCCGGGGCTGTCAGGAGGAGGCGGCTCGGGCCTACACCAACCTCGGTGAACTGCTCTACCGGCTCGGCCGCCCCGGCGAACTCGAACCGCTGCTGCGCGAGGGCCTCGAGTACACCTCCGAACGCGGGTTCTTCTCGCACGCCTACAACCTGCGGGTGCACCTGGCGCTGGTACAGCTCGACGCCGGATCCGGTGCGGACGCACTGCGCGAGCTGGAGAGCCTGGAGGCCGACCCGAACCATCCCGGCATGCTGGTCGGCTACAGCCGGCCCTGGGTGCTGCGGCTACGGATGCGGGCCGGGACACCGGTCGAGTACGCCGAGCTGGCCGAGC
>DAIOVT010000214.1:0-6877 GCA_036758885.1 Kineosporiaceae bacterium | reverse complement strand
CGCGAGGGTGAGGTCGCCAGCGCCGCGAGTCCGGTGACGGTCGGCGCGATCTCGCCGGCGTCGTGCAGGTCGACGTCCACGCCGTAGAGCTCACCGCTGCCGCGCACGGTCAGGCCGGCCCGGTCGAGGGAGACGTCGGCACCCATCGCGTCCAGTACGTCGCGCATCGCGTCGCCGGCCTGGGTGGTGTATTGCGGCCAGCCGGGCACCCGCACCTCACCGCCGGTCAGCGCGGCCGCGGCCAGGAAGGGCGCCGCGTTCGACAGGTCCGGCTCGACCACGGCGTCCAGTCCGTTGATCGGCCCGGGTTCGATGCGCCAGATCGCCTGCTCGGGGTCCTCGTCGACCACGACGCCGACGTCGCGCAGTGCCTCGACGGTCATGCTGACGTGCGGCTGGCTGGGGATCGGCGGGCCGACGTGGCGCAGTAGCAGGCCGCCGTCGAAGCGGGCCGCGGCCAGCAGCAGTGCCGAGACGAACTGGCTGGAGGCGGAGGCGTTCATCGCCAGTTCGCCGCCCCGCACGGAGCCGGTCCCGTTGATCCGCAACGGCAGCCGGTCGCCGGCGGCCGCCTCGATGGCGACGCCCAGCTCGCGCAGCGCGGAGACCACCGCGCCCATCGGCCGTACCCGGGCGTGCGGGTCGCCGTCCAGGTCGATCACTCCCTCGGCGAGCGCGGCCACCGGGGGCAGGAAGCGCATCACGGTGCCGGCCAGGCCGGCCTCGATGGTGGCCGGGCCGCGCAGCGGGGCCGGGATGATCTGCCAGTCGGCACCGAACCGGGACTCACCCGGTACGTCCTGCACGTCGGCGCCGAGCGCCGAGAGCGCGGCGGCCATCAGCAGGGTGTCCCGGGAACGCAGCGGTGCCCGCAGCCGGGACGGTGCCTCGGCCAGGGCGGCCAGCACCAGATACCGGTTGGTCAGCGACTTGGACCCGGGAATGGTGATCGTCGCGTCGACGGGGGAGTCGGTGGTGGGGGCCGGCCAGTAGTCGTGCGACGTCACAGGAACCCAGCTTAGCCGTGGCGCTCGGCGTGGCCGCTCAGCTACGGCCCGGGACGGCGGCCCGGAGCCGGTCGGAGACCTGTTCGGCGGAGCGGCCGAGCTGGTCGGCGGACTGCGAGATGTGTCCCTCGAGCTGGTCGGCCGCGCGACGCGTCCGCCAGGCCAGGCCGGGGCGTCCGGCGGTGTCCGCGGCGGCCAGCAGCACTGCGCCGAACAGGCCCAGGTCGCGCAGCAACACCGACCGGGCCACTCGGTGCACCTTGGGATCGGTGATGAAGTGACGGGCCCCGGTGGTGACGTTGCGGGCGGTGCTGACCAGCGAGCTGCGTGCGGAGCCGTGCGGCGCGGCCGGTGCGACCGGCGCGACGTCCTCCTCGGCGAGGCGCGCGTCGCGTTCGGCGGCGGCGTCGATCGCCGTGATCGGCAGGGCGGTGAGGGCCAGGGTCGCGGCTGCGGTCCGCGGCATGGTGCCGGAGGCGAGCAGCGCCCCGGCGCCGATCATGGCCAGCCCGCCGGCCCGGACCAGCAACTCCGGATTGTCCGGCAGCGGGGTCGAGGCGGACAGCCGGGAACTGGCCCCGGCGGCGTGCTCGGCCGGATTCATCGGGTGCAGGAACATGTCCAGGCCTCGGGCGATGAACGGGGCGGCGATCAGCGGGCGGGCGATCAGGCGAACCAGACTCATGCCCCCACCTTGCCCCTCACGGTGGCCGGAGCCAAGGGCCACCGCAGCGGCCGGGTCCGCCGACCTCTGGCAGGCTGGACAGGTGTGCGGACGCTATTCCACCAGCAGACGACCCGAGGAACTGGTCGAGGACTACGAGATCGAGTTCACCAAGGGCGATGGCCCTGGCACCGATCTGGCCGAGGCCGGGGGAGAGGCCGACTTCAACGTCGCGCCGACCAAGGTCGCCCCGGTCGTGCTGACCCGCCGGCCGCGCGGCGAGCCGCGGGGGGCGGCGTCCGGCGACGACGCGGACGGCGAGCCGGACGACGAGTCCGAGGACCTGGCCCAGCCGGACGCCGAGGAGCGGCTGGAGCCGGTCGAGCCCGAGCCGGTGCGCTGGTTGCGTGGCCTGACCTGGGGGCTGGTGCCCTCCTGGGCGAAGGACCGCAGCGTCGGCGCCCGCATGATCAATGCCCGCGTGGAGACGTTGCTGGACAAGACCTTTCGCCGTCCCGCGTTGCTGCGGCGCTGCCTGGTGCCGGCCGACGGCTGGTACGAGTGGCAGGTCAGTCCCACCGAGACCGGTGCCCGGGGCAAGCCGGTCAAGCAGCCGTTCTTCATGCGTCCGATCGTGGACGACGCGCCGATCGCGTTCGCCGGTATCTACGAGTTCTGGCGGGATCGTGCGGCGCACCCCGACGACCCGACCGCGTGGCTGACCACCTTCGCGGTGATCACCCAGCCCGCCGAACCCGGGCTGACCGCGATCCACGACCGGATGCCGCTGGTGCTGCCGCAGGATCGCTGGCGGGACTGGCTCGACCCCGACCTGCAGGACGCCGACAGCGTGCGGGCACTGCTCGCCCCTCCGGTCGCCGGACGCTTCGCCGCCTACCCGGTCTCGACCCGGGTGAACGCGGTCGCGAACAACGGCCCCGAGCTGCTCGAGGAGCTGCCCCGGGAACAACTTCGCGGCGTGCTCGACCCGGTGACCGGCGAACTGATCGGCGGCGGCGATGTGCCCCTCTTCTGAGACCGCTTCCGGGGCAACCGATCTCGAGCCGGTGCCGGTCGACACCCCGACCGGCCCGGCCCGGTACACCCTCAGCGAGCCGGATCTCGGCGAGCCGGACGGCGCCCCCTGCGGCCTGCTGGTGCTCGGCCACGGGGCCGGTGGCGGTATAACCGCTCCCGATCTGGTGCTGGCCACCCGCACCGCGCAGGGCGCCGGCTGGCGGGTCGCCCGGGTGGAGCAGCCGTGGCGGGTGGCCGGCAAACGAGTCGCGGTCGCCCCGCCGAAGCTGGACCTGGCCTGGCTGGCGGTGCTCGAGCATCTGCACACGTTGCACCCGTCCGGAACCCCGTTGCTGGTCGGCGGTCGCAGCGCCGGTGCCCGGGTCGCCTGCCGCACGGCGCTGGAGACCGGTGCGACCGGGGTGCTCGCGCTGGCCTTCCCGCTGCACCCGCCCGGCCGCCCGGACCGCAGCCGGGTGGCCGAGTTGGCCGGCGCCGGCGTGCCGGCGCTCGTCGTCCAGGGCGAGCGGGACCCGTTCGGCGGGCCGGGCGAAGTGCGGACGGCGCTCGCCGGCGCGCCCGGGGTGGCGGCGTCCGTCGAGGTGGTCGGTGTCGCCGGTGACCATTCGCTGAAGGTGGACCGGGTGGCGATCCGCACCGCCATCCACGAGTGGCTGGACAGCGGACCGAAAAGCAGAAGTGCATGATCACGATTGCTCGTGATCATGCACTTCTGCTTGGCGGAGAACGGGTTTCGCGGGACTAGCTCACTCCGAGCGACCCTCGCCGATGACGTCACGAACCTCGGCGATCGTGGTGGCCCGCTCGAGCTGAGCCACCTTGTCGGCGTCGGTGAACACCGTGGCCAGCTTGGACAGCAGACCGAGGTGCTCGCCACCGGCTCCGGCGATACCGACCACGAACTTGGTCTCGTTGCCGTTCCAGTCCACCGGGTCCGGGTAGCGCACGAAGCTCATCGCCGAACGCCGGATGCTGTCCTTGGCGTCGTTGGTGCCGTGCGGGATCGCCAGTCCGTTGCCCATGAACGTCGAGACCGACTGCTCGCGCTCGTGCATCGAGTCGACGTACGCGGCGTCCACGGCGCCGGTGGCCACCAGCAGCCGCCCGGCCTCGTTGATCGCCTCGTCACGGGTGCGTGCCGAACCGTTGAGCACGATCGAGGAGTCGGCCAGCACGCTGGTGCTGGTCACCGGTTCGGCGACGGCGGTGGCCGTGCCACCGCCACCGGTCGCCGCCGCGGCCGGTGCGGCCGAACCGCCGCCGCCCTCGGCGTTGGTGGTGCCGAGCAGTTACACGATCTCGTCGTAGCGCGGCGAGTTCATGAAGTTGTCGACCGAGACGTGCCGGGCCGACCCGGTGCGCTGCTGCGCGCGGTCGGTCAGATCCTGATGGGAGACCACCAGGTCGTAGGTGTCGGTCAGGCTCGAGATCGCCTTGTTCACCACGGTGACGTCGCTGTAGCCGGCAGCCTGGATCTTGCGCCGCAGGACGGAGGCGCCCATCGCCGAGGACCCCATGCCGGCGTCGCAGGCGAACACGATGCTGCGGATCGGGCCGGACCCACCGGACGCGCCGGCAAGCATCGAGGAGACCGAGGACTTCTTGCCCTTCATCGCCTCCATGCTTGCGGTCGCCTCGGCCAGGTCGCCGTCTTCCGTGGACTTGTCGATCCGGAGCAGGAAGGCGGCGACGGCGAAGGACACCGCGGTCGCCCCCAGCACCGAGAGGATCACTCCGACGTGGCTGCCCCTGGCGGTCTGCGCCATGATCGCGATGAACGAGCCCGGGGCGGCCGGGGCCACCAGACCGGTGTTGAAGATCATGTTGATGCCGACCCCGGTCATGCCGCCGAGGATCGCGGCCAGGATCAGCTTCGGCTTCATCAGCACGTAGGGGAAGTAGATCTCGTGGATGCCGCCGAAGAAGTGGATGATCGCGGCGCCCGGGGCGGTCGCCTTGGCCACCCCGGATCCGAACACCATGTAGGCGAGCAGGATGCCCAGGCCGGGGCCGGGGTTGGTCTCCAGCAGGAACAGGATGGACTTGCCGGTCTCGGTGGCCTGCTGGGTGCCGAGCGGTGTCAGGACGCCGTGGTTGATGGCGTTGTTGAGGAACAACACCTTGGCCGGCTCGATCAGGATGCTGACCAGGGGCAGCGCACCGGTGTCGATCAGCCAGTTCACCGCGCTGCTGGCGGCGTCCATCACCGCGTTGACGACCCGGGCAACCACGTAGAAGCCGAAGATCGCCATCACGAAGGCGGTGATGCCGGCCGAGAACATGTTCACCAACATCTCGAAGCCGGCGCGGATCTTGCCGTCCCAGAGTGCGTCGAGCTTCTTCATCACCCAGGCCGCGAGCGGACCCATGATCATCGCGCCGAGGAACATGTGGATCTGGCCGAGCGGTTTGGCGTCCGCCGCCAGCGTGGCGTTGAAGTTCTCGATCAGCAGGTCTGAGCCCGCGATCACGCCCATCGTGGCGAAGGCGCCGACGACACCGCCGCGGGCGTCGTAGATCATGCGGCCACCGGTGTTGGCGATCAGTAGCGGCAGCAGGTAGTGGATCGTCGGGCCGACCATCGTGGCCAGGTCTGCGTTGGGCGTCCAGCCGACGTCGATGAACAGCGCGGTGAGCAGACCCCAGGCGATCAGTGCCGGGATGTTGGGCATGATCATGTTGGACAGGAACGTCCCGAACTTCTGCACGCCGACGCGCAGGCCGCCGCCCTGCCCGGTTCCGGCGGTTGTGGTGGTCATCTTTGTCCTCCTCCAAGCGTGATGTGGCTCACGCCTCGCGCCGATAGTATGGCTAGAAACGGGCACGATGAAAAGTATTCGGGCAATCAAAGTCACCATGATCGGAACGACCTGGTGCCCGCCTCTGTGGATTTTGGTGTGGGACTGAGGCTAGTGTGAATCGGGTCACCCAGTGGTGTAACCATCGCGGGCGACACAAATCGCGGACTGTCGTCCCCTGGATCGGAGAAGCCATGAAGGCCCTGCGTTTCTATGCACCCGGTGACCTGCGCGTCGAGGACGTGCCGGAGCCGGAGTGCGGCGCAGACGAGATCAAGCTCAAGATCAAGAACTGCTCGACCTGTGGTACCGACGTGAAGATCATGCTGAACGGGCACCAGAACCTGACCCCGCCGCGAACCATCGGTCACGAGATCGCCGGCGAGATCGTCGAGGTCGGGGCCGACGTGAACTCGACCTACGGCAGCGAGTGGAAGATCGGCGACCGCACACAGGTGATCGCGGCGGTGCCCTGCGGTGACTGTTACGAGTGCAAGAAGGGCTGGATGGCGGTCTGCCAGAACCAGACCTCGATGGGTTACCAGTACGACGGCGGCTTCGCCGAGTACATGATCGTGCCCCGGCAGGTGCTCAAGGTCGACGGATTGAACCGGATCCCCGACAACGTCGGCTACGACGAGGCCTCCGCCGCCGAGCCCTTCGCCTGCGCGATCAACGCACAGGAACAGCTCGGCATCGAACCGGGTGACACGGTGGTGGTCTTCGGCGCCGGCCCGATCGGTTGCATGCACATCCGGATCGCCCGCGGTGTGCACCAGGCCGGCCCGGTCTACCTGGTCGACGTCAACGCCGAGCGGCTGGCCATGTCCGCTGCCGCGGTGCAGCCCGAGGAGATCATCAACGGCGCCGAGGTGGACGTCGTCGAGAAGGTGCTGGAGCTGACCGGTGGTCGTGCGGCGGACGTGGTGATCACTGCGACCGCAGCCAACGTCGCCCAGGAGCAGGCCATCTCGATGGCCGCGCGCAACGGCCGGATCTCCTTCTTCGGCGGACTGCCGAAGACCAACCCGACGATCACCTGCGACTCCAACCTGGTGCACTACCGCCAGTTGCACATCCACGGAGCGAACGGCTCGGCGCCGGAGCACAACAAGCGCGCCCTGGAGTACATCTCCACCGGCCAGGTGCCGGTCAAGGACCTGATCACCGAGCACATCCCGTTGGACCGGGTGCTCGACGCGTTCTCGATCGTCAAGAACGGCGAGGCGATCAAGGTGACCGTCGAGCCCTAGGGACGGTCCACGTGATCACGCCGGGGTTGTGCGGTTCTGCATGATCACGCCGGGGGTGTGCGGTTCTGCATGATCTGTGAGTGTGTCGTTCGGCGTCGTTGCCGGGTCCGGGTCAGG
>DAIOVT010000213.1:0-6881 GCA_036758885.1 Kineosporiaceae bacterium | reverse complement strand
CCTCTCGCGCAAGCCGTCACACCGTGCTCGCCACGGCCGACAGTGCCGCCTACGCCTCGGTCCGGCAGCGCCCCAACTCGCGCGCCCAGCGCTACCAGATGGGCCGTTCGCTGCGTGGCCAGGTGCCCCGAAAGATGTTGGGAGAGTGGCGAGCCTGGCCCGGCCGGCCCGACCCGATCACGCTGATCCACGAGTCGCACCTGGGGCGCCGTCCGGAGCTGATCCCGGTGCGGGTCGCCCGCATGATCACCAGCCCGTACGGGTTCCTCCGGGGCACCGCGATCGTCATGATCGATGACGTGTCCCGACTGCCGGCCACCGGGATCATGCCGGTCATCTGCGGTGACGCACACCTGGGCAACTTCGGCTTCTACGCCTCGCCCGAGGGTGAACTGGTCATCGACCTGAACGATTTCGACGAGGCGCACCCGGGGTGCTGGGAATGGGACCTGCGCCGGCTGGTCGCCAGCATTCACGTGGCCGGCCGCGAGAACGGCGCCACCGAGCAACAGTGCTCGAACGCCGTCCGGGCCTGCGTCGCCGCCTACCGCGCCGAGGTGCGCTTCCTGGCCGAGCAGCCGCTGATGATGCGCTCGTACAACCGGATCGACCTGAGGCGACTGCACGAGACGGCCACCGAACGGACGCTGCGCAAGGAGATCAAGCGGTCCGCCGCGCGCGCCCGGCGGCGCACCAGCGACCGCGCCCTGCCCAAGCTCACCGAGCAGAACGGCGGCAAGCGCCGGATCATCGAGGACCCGCCGATCATCACGCACGTGGACGGCGAGGAGTACGAGGCGCTCGCCTCAGCGCTGGACGGTTATCTGGAGACACTGGCACCGCACTGGCGGCGGGTGGTCGGCGGCTACACCGTGGTCGACATCGCGCACAAGGTGGTCGGTGTCGGCAGTGTCGGCCTGCGCGCCTACGTGGCGCTGCTCGAGGGCAGCACCCCGGACGACGTGTTGTTCCTGCAGCTGAAGCAGGCACGGCGCTCGGTGATCGCCCGGTACGTGCACGGCGACTCGGCCTGGCACGCGCATCAGGGCCAGCGGGTGGTCGAGTACCAGCAGGCCCTGCAGACGGTCAGCGACCCCTTGCTCGGCTGGGCCGAGGCCGGTGAACACACCTACTACGTGCGGCAGTTCCGCAACAGCAAGGGCACGGTGCCCCTGGACGGGCTGGACGCCGCCGCGCTCACCGACTACGCCGGCATCGTCGGGCACCTGCTCGCCAAGGGTCATGCGCGGACCAGCGGAGCGTCCATGATCGCCGGCTACGTCGGCGCCGGCGAGAGCGTCGACAACGCGCTCGCCCGGTTCGCCCGCCTCTACGCCGATCAGACCGAGGCCGATCACGCCGCCCTGATCACCGCCGTGAAACGCGGCCAACTTCCGGTCAGCGAAGGTGCGCTCGACATGGTGGGGTCGGCCTTCCGGCCGTGACTGGCACGCAAGCCTCGGGCCACGCAAGCCGTCAGACTCTGCCTCGCCCTGGAACGGGGGCCGCCCCGGCGGCGTCCAAGGGCGGCACCCTCGGCACGGAGCACTGTTCTCCGGCCAGGGGCGGTGTCTTGGCCACGAAAGGGTGTTCGATGATGGACCGACGGCGGCGGGCGGCGACGATCGCCGGTCTCGCCTCCCTGGCGATCGCCGGCTCGGCCTGCCTGGCGAGCTGCGGGCAACCCTCCCGGGCCGCAACGGCTCCCGCGCCGTCCGACCCGGCCCGGCGACAGGCCCAGGCGGCCCTCGATCGGTGGGCATCAGCGGTGCAGGCCGCCGCCTCGCCGGCCGTCGTCCCGGTCGGGGAGCTGACCGGCCAGATCGGTGACTGGGAGACCGATCGCGGAGACAACAAGGCCGCCTTTATGGTGGGCAAAGTCATTGCCGCAGAACCGCTTTCGCAGACCTCGCGGGCGCCTCCGGCAACAGGGACGATGACCCTGCCGGACGGAACCACCCAGAGTCTGCCGCTGGTCTCACCCGTCGCCGCCCTGCAACAGATCGCGGACGGCGCCGAGGGCGACTGCGCCGGATGCGCGCCGCTTCGGGCGACCCACGTCCGGCTCACCCAGGTGTCGCTGGCGACCTCGCGCGGCACGGCCCAGGTGCCCGCATGGGCCTACACGATCGAGGGCACACGCGTTCAGGTCACCCGCGTCGCCATTGACCCCCGGCACCGGATCACCGCTACGCCACCATCCTGGAACGCCGACGACCCGCCCCAGGGCCTGACGATCGAGGGCGCCACCACCGGCGGTGACGACAGCACCCTGACCGTGAACTTCGTCGGCACCCCCGGCCCGGCCGACCAACCGTGCGGGGCGGACTACACCACCGAAGCGGTCGAGTCCGACACCGCCGTCGTGATCATCGTGGTCGTGCATCCACACGTCGCCACAGCGAAGGCCGGACAGGGATGCCGCGCCGTCGGCGCGATGCGCACCGCAACGGCCCACCTGAGCAGGCCGCTGGCCGACCGAGCCGTTCTGGACGGCGTGCAGGGTCTGCCGGTATCAGTCGGCCGGGCCTGACCCGGCTCTGCGGGCCGAAGATCGCCGCCCCCATTCGAAAGGGATACCAAAGGCGTCCTGCACGCATGACAATTGACGGGTCACCACACGGACCCACAGGATCCACGATTGTTGCGCTACTGGGACGGGCAGCACTGGACCGAGCACAGGGCACCGAATCCACACTTCTGCCCCGAGCCCCCGCGTCAAGAACCACCTCCCACCGCTGAACGGCCGATACAACATCAATCGACTCCGCAGCATTCAGAGCCTCGCCGGACGGCGCCGCAGCAACAGCAACCGACCCCACGAAGTGAGCCGAGATCAACCGGACGGCGCGGCCAGAAGGTGCCGCTCTTCGGAGCCCGCAGTCATGCTCAGGAGCTCGCCGAGGAACTCGATCAGCTTCGCGCTGAGATGAACCGCTTGGGCATGCTCGACGTCGCCCAACTCGAAGGTGAGCGGGCCCGCCTGCAGAGCGAGATCCAGGCTCTGCGCAACCAGTTCCAGACCGAGCGAACACAGTTCGAGCACACGCTCGTCGACCTGCGCGATCGTGTGGTGCAAACACAGGACGAAGAGATTCTGCAAGAAGTAGGTGTCTACAACTTCCAGCACCCGCTGCAGGACTCCATCGCCTACAAGCAGGCCTTGGAACAGGTGCGCGACCAGATCAAGTCGATGGTGCGAGCCGACGGCGGTGCCATCGAGTCCGCGTCGTCATGGACGGTGAACGGATCGACCACCGAGGGCCGAAAGATGGTGCGCGATTTCTCCAAACTGATGCTTCGCGCCTACAACGCCGAGGCAGACACACTGGTGCGAGGCATGAAGCCCTATCGGCTCGCCTCCGCGGTCGACCGGTTGACCAAGGTGGCTGCAACCATCGAGCGCCTGGGCAAGACAATGTCGATCAGAGTCTCATTGCCCTACCACCAGTTGCGTGTTCGAGAGCTGCAGATGGCCGCGGACTATCAGGAGATGCTGGCGCGGGAGAATGATGAAGAGCGGGCGGAACCCGAGCGCCTGCGCGAGGAACGCAAGCTGCAGCAAGAGATTCAGCGCGAACGCGAGCGCCTCGACAAAGAGCGCCAGCATTACCTCAACGCCCTTGCCGCACTGGAGGCCAAAGGTGACGGCGAAGGCGCCGAACGCCTCCGAGCGCAACTCGACGACGTCGACAGGGCACTGGCGGACGTCGACTATCGCGCCGCCAACATCAAGGCCGGGTACGTGTACGTCATCTCGAACGTTGGTGCCTTCGGCGAGCACATGATCAAGGTCGGCCTGACCCGGCGTCTGGAGCCCATGGACCGGATTCGAGAACTCGGGGACGCCTCGGTCCCGTTCAACTTCGACGTGCACGCGTTGTTCTTCTCCGAGAACGCGGTTGACATCGAGGCCCAGATGCATCGGCAACTCGCCGCGCAGCGGGTGAACCAGGTGAATCTACGCCGGGAGTTCTTCTACGCCACCCCCGCCGAGGCTCGCGATCTGTTGACCAGACTGACCGGTGAGCTGCTGCACTTCAAAGAACTCCCCGAGGCCGTGGAGTTCCATCAGAGTCGGGAGTCCTCGCGCAACCCTAGGACCGAAGACCCGGCGGCCACTCAACACATCTACGCCTAGACCACATGTGCCGCCCCCGCCATCTCAGGAATCAGTTCCGACCCCGGGTCACTTGAGATCTCCCGAACCCGGGGCGACTGCGACTCGAGGGCGAAGCGGGCCGTCTCGGCCCGGGCCAGGTCGCAGCGGGGGTAGGTTCGCCGGATGCCGAGTGCCCCGAACGACCCTCTGGACGTGGTGGATTGGCCCGTCGCCACCGGCACCCTGCGGTTGCGCCGGGCCACCCCGGACGACGCCGACGCCGTGTGGCGTTACTGGCGCTTGCCCGAGGTCAACCAGTACCTGCCGCGGGCGAGCACCGATCCGGAGGAGTTCCGCGCGTTCTTCACCGAACCCTCTCGCCTGGCCCGGGCGGTCGTGGTCGAGCTGCACGGTCAGGTGGTCGCCGATCTGATGCTGAGGATCGGCGACGCCTGGGCACCCCTCGAAGTGGCCGAACACGCGAAAGGCGTTCAGGCAGAACTGGGTTGGGCCGCCGATCCGGCCATCACCGGCCGTGGCCTGGCCACCGAGGCCGTGCAGGCGCTGGTCGCCGTCTGCTTCGGGCCGCTCGGCCTGCGCCGGGTGGTCGCGAGCGCGTTCACGGTGAACACCCGGTCGGTGCGCATGATGGAACGTCTGGGCATGCGCCGCGAGACCGCGGCGATCAAGGCCGAGCTGAACCGCTCACTGGAGTGGGTCGACAGCTACACCTACGCCTTGTTGCGC
The DNA here is from genome assembly GCA_036758885.1 of Kineosporiaceae bacterium. Classification (GTDB taxonomy): domain Bacteria; phylum Actinomycetota; class Actinomycetes; order Actinomycetales; family Kineosporiaceae; genus DAIOVT01. The sequence continues at coordinate 2,032 of DAIOVT010000213.1, read as the reverse complement.
GAGGAGTGGCTCACCGATCGGGCCTGACGCTGCCACCGCACGGCAGCGTCAGCGAGCTGCCGCGGCGAGCCCGTCGAGAACCCGGTCGATGCTCCAGACGAACTGCTCGGACGTCACCCACGAGGCCTGAACATCCACTGCCGCAACTGATCTCGGCCAGACCTCGGCGTCCAGCTGGGACAGCGCCTGCCGCCGCGCGACCACCCGCTCGGCCTCCGGCGGCAGCGGACGACGTCCATCGGTCTCGGCGACGTCGAGGGCGACCGAACCGACCACCTGCACGATGAGCAGCCAGACGCCGCGCGCCCTGGCCGTGGGCGACAGGCCCGCGTCCGCCAGGACGCCGAGCAGGCGCTCCCCCACCTCGAGGGCACTGGGCGAGTCCATCGGCGCGCTCATCATCAGCATCGCGGCGCCGGGGTGATCGAGCAGGAGCGCCCGCAACGAGACGGCGTAGTCGCGGATTCGCTTGCGCCAGTGCCGGGCCGGGCCCTCCAGCAGCTCCAGCTGCGACTGCGAGAGCACCAGTTCGATGACGGCCCGTTCCAGGCCGGCGCGATCGGGCACGTAGGTGTAGATCGCATTCGGGCGCACCGCCAACGCCGCCGCCACGCCGCGTACCGAGAGTGCGGCGGGGCCCTCGTCGTCCAACAGTTGCAGGGCGGTGGCCGCCACCTTCTCGACGGTGAGCGTGCGTTTGGGTCCGCGGGTTGCCATAGTCCGATTGTACGTCGTACAGTATTTGTACACCGTACAGAATTAGGAGCGTGAGACCCGTGAACCGTCGCACCACAGCCGCCCTCATGATCGGCGGCGCCGTCGCCGCCAATGTCGCCTTCCTCGGCCTGGGCAGCACCTTCGACTACCCCGACGTGCTGCAGCATCCGGCGGGCGAGGTGCTTGCCGCCTTCCGGACGCATCAGGTCGCGGTGATGTGCTGGTTCGCCGTGCTGGCAGCCGGCTCTGCCCTGATGGCGCCGATCGCCCTGGGTGTGCGCCGGCTCAGCCGCGGCCGGTGGGCCACCGTGACCGCGACCGTCGGAGTGCTGGCGGCCCTCGTGCAGGTCGCCGGACTGTCGCGATGGCTCCTGCTGGTGCCCACTTTCGCCTGGCGGGCAACCGATCCCGCGCAGTCGGGCGTCGCTGTCGACCAGTTCGAGACCGCCGGCCGCCTGCTCGGCACGGCGCTCGGCGAGACCACCGGCTACCTGCTCACCGCCGCCTGGACGCTTCTGCTGCTCGCCACGATCAGCGTCCGGCCACCACGCTGGTTCAGCGTGCTCGGGGCCGGCAGCGCACTGATGGTGCTCAGCGGCGTGCTGATCCCGCTCGGGGTACCGGGCACCGACCTGGCCAACTTCATCGGCTATGTCGCCTGGTCGCTTTGGCTGCTGACCTTCGCCGCCCTCGTGCTCGCCGGTCGTCTGACACCGGGGTCGCCGACCGCCCCCCGCCTCGCACCGGCCGCCAAATCGTCGGTAGCGGCGTCTACCGTGACGGCATGAGCGCACGCCACCACACCATCGACTACCTCGAGATCACCGTCGCCGGGGTTGCCGCTGCCAAGGAGTTCTACGGTCAGGCCTTCGGCTGGCAGTTCAACGACTACGGGCCCGGCTACGCGGGCATCCGCGCAACCGGCGACCTGGAGGCCGGCGGGCTGACGGCAGCCACGGACGGCGATCCGATCCGTCCGCCACTGGCCATCGTCTACTCCGACGACCTCGAGGCCACCGAGGGCGCCGTCCGCGCAGCGGGCGGGCAGATCGTCGTCGAACCCTTCGACTTCCCCGGCGGACGGCGATTCCACTTCCGCGACCCGGCCGGCAACGAACTCGCCGTCTGGACCCAGACCCCGCACTCCTGAGCCCACCGACCGTCACCGGCGGGGTACGGCGATGCCCACCAGCAGCGCCGCGGCGGCGGCAGGCACGGCGACCAGCAGCATCACCTCCGGGCCCATGCCCTCGTACAACGGGATCCAGACCAACGGCGCCAGGGCGGCGCCGCCGAACTGGCAGGCGAGCATCAA
>DAIOVT010000212.1:0-6891 GCA_036758885.1 Kineosporiaceae bacterium | reverse complement strand
CCGGTGATCCCGGGGCCGAGAACGGCGACCTGGTGGTCACCGTGCACGTGGCCCCGCACTCGATCTTCACCGTGGACGGCGAGGACCTGCGGATCACCGTTCCGGTGACCTTCACCGAGGCCGTCTTCGGTGGCCAGATCGAGGTGCCGACGCCGGACGGCGGCACGGTCAAGCTCAAGGTGGCTCCGGGTACCTCGAGTGGAAAAGTGTTGCGGGTCAAGGGACGTGGGCTGAAGTCGAGCAAGCGTGACGGCGATCTGCTGGTCACCGTCCAGGTCGCCGTGCCGCAGCGGGTCGACGGCAAGGCGCGGGACGCGCTGGAGTCGTTCGCCAAGGCGACGGACGGCGAGAACCCCCGGGCGGACCTGCTCGCCCGGGCGCGGCGATCGGATCCGGTGTGAGCGGACCCGCTGACCGATCGGCGGCCCCGGGACCCTCGCGGTCCGGGGCCGCCCGATCAGCGAGCCGCAACGACGCCCTGTTCGACGACCGGGCCGCCGAACGCCTCGAGTTCGACGAGGTGACACCGCTCTTCGTGATCTCGGTGGCCGCACAGCTGGCGGGCATGCACCCGCAGACGCTGCGCCAGTACGACCGGCTCGGGCTGGTCAGCCCCGGCCGTACCTCGGGCCGGGGACGGCGGTACTCGCAGCGCGACGTCGCCCTGCTGCGTGAGGTGCAACGCCTCTCGCAGGAGGGGGTCAGCCTGGCCGGGATCAAGATGATCCTCGACCTGCAGACCGAGAACGACCGGTTGCGGTCCCGGGTCGCCGACCTCGCCGCCGAGGTCGAGGTGCTGCGCGCCCGATCGGCGCCCGGGCCGCGGGTCTTCGCTGCCGGTCCCACCGGCGACGTCGTGGCGATGACCCCCGGACGGCGCCCGGCCGGCGAGCGCGGGGCGCTGGTGGTCTGGCGTCCGCGCGCCTACCGCGGACACCTCTGACCGGCACTGCACGAGAGCCGGGCCTGCGGCCCGCGCACCCTGCGTCGCGCCCGAACGGTTGATGGACGTCGCGCCATACCGGGTATACATTCCCCTTCGTTGACTCTGCATACCGGGTAAACCCGCAGGCAGGGCGACACGGCGAGGGAGGGGACGTCATGTCGATCAAGCTGGGCCTGCTCGTGCTGCTGCACGAGCAGGCCGCCTACGGGTCGCAGTTGCGGGCCGAGTTCGAGCGGCGCACCGGGGGCGTCTGGCCGCTGAACATCGGGCAGGTCTACACCACCCTGGCCAGGCTGCAGCGTGACGGGCTGGTCGCCGAGGCCGATCGCCGTCCGGACGGCACCGTGCTCTACGCGCTCACCGACCAGGGGCGGGCGCAGGCCCGGCAGTGGTGGTCGACCCCGGTGCCGCGCACCGCTCCGGCCCGGGACGAGCTCGCCATCAAACTCGCCCTGGCGGTCACCACCCCCGGCGTCGACGTGGCCGCGGTCGTGCAGCACCAGCGGGCCGAGAGCATGCGATCGCTGCAGGAGTACACCCGGCTGAAACTGCGGCTGCCCGAACCGCCCGACGCCGACGACCTCGCCTGGTCGCTGGTACTGGAGTCGCTGATCTTCTCGGCCGAGGCCGAGGTGCGCTGGCTCGATCACGTCGAACAGCGCCTGGCCCGGCTGAACGAGTCGCCGGAGCGCCGTCCGCGGGTCGGCCCGTCGAACCCGGAGGACGGCACCGAAGCGGTCGAGAACGCTTCGGCGGCAGGCGATCTCGACCCGGCGGCCCGGTCGTGACGGCCCTCGACAGCGCCCGTAGCCTACCGGGGGCCGCGGCCACGCCGGCGGTGCTGCGGCTGCACGACGTGCACCGCGTGCACGGCAGCGGTGCGGTACAGGTCAACGCCCTGGCCGGAGTCAGTCTCGATCTGCGTCCGGGGGAGCTGGTCGCGGTGATGGGCCCGTCGGGTTCGGGCAAGTCGACCCTGCTGCATCTGGCCGGTGGTCTCGACTCGCCCACCTCGGGCGAGGTGGTGCTCGACGGCGTCGCCCTGTCCGGGTTGTCGGCCCGGGCGCGCGCCGCCGTCCGGCGCCGCTCGGTGGGTTACGTCTTCCAGGAGCTCAACCTGGTTCCGGCGCTGAACGCCGTCGAGAACGTCATGCTGCCAAGGGAATTGGACGGCACTCCGACCCGCCAGGCGCGGCGTGAGGCGTGGGCGGCGCTCGGTGAGGTCGGCGTTCGTGACCTGGCCGACCGGTTCCCCGACGAGATGTCCGGCGGCCAGCAGCAGCGCGTCGCCATCGCCCGGGCACTGGTCGGCACCCGGCGGGTGGTGCTCGCCGACGAGCCGACCGGGGCGCTCGACTCGGCCACCGGCGAACAGATCATGCGGGTGCTGCGGGCCCGGGTGGACGCCGGCGCCGCCGGTCTGTTGGTCACCCACGAGTCCCGGTTCGCGGCCTGGGCCGATCGGGTGGTGTTCCTGCGTGACGGCGTGCTGGTCGACACCGCGGGCCCGGTCGCCGGGGCGGAGAGCCTGCTTCGCGGGCGACACCGGAACGAGGGGCCCGGTAGCGAGGGGCGGCGCTGATGTTCTCGCCGGTGCCGAGCTGGCGCGTGGCGCTGCGGATCGCCCGGCGGGACGTGTTGCGGCACAAGGGCCGTCACGCCTTGGTCGCGATCCTGATCGCGCTGCCGATCCTGGCCGCGGCCACGGTCGACGTGATCGCGCGATCGAGTGATCTCGAACCTGCCGACAAGGTCTCGCTGGCCCTGGGCGAGGTGGCCCAGGCCAAGCTCGAGGGCTTCGGCCCGGCCATCCTGCAGGGCTTCCAGGGGGAGAACTACGGCGAGGCGGCCGCGCTCGCGGGCGGAGTACCGGCCACCGTCGATCCGGCGGCGCCGGGAACTCCGCCCGCCGAACAGCGAGCGGCCCTGACCGCGGTGCTGCCCGAGGGCGACGTGCTGACCGCGAGGACGACGTGGACCGCCGGGCCGAGGCTGCGGATCGGTGACCGGTCGGTGCATACCTACTGGCAGGAAACGGATTTCGGCTCACCGGCCATTTGCGCGCTGATGCCCCTCGCTGCCGGGCGGGCACCCGCCGCAGCGGGGGAGGTGGTGATCAACCGGGCCCTGGCCCGTGCCGGTGACCTGAGCGTCGGATCGGTGATCGGATTGCCGGAGGCCGCGAGCGTCGCGGGCGCTGCGGCAGGTCGTGCCCAGGTGACGGTCACCGGAGTGGTCCGCGAGACCGGTGCGGCCGGAGAACGCATGATGATCGGCGCTCCGGGCACGCTGTTGCCGGCCGGGGGTGAGACCGGGACGGTCTGGTACGTCGAGGGACCGGCCCCGATCTCCTGGGCCGACGTGCAGAAGCTGAACAAGCTCGGATCGTTGGTGCTCAGCCGCTCGGTGATGCTCGATCCGCCACCGCGCAGCGACCTGCCGGCCATGGTGCAGCAGTTCACCTGGGGACGCACCGTGCAGGTCGAGTCGATCGTGATCGTCGCTGCCGCAGCGGGTCTGGTGCTGTTGCAGGTTGTCCTGATGGCCGGTCCGGCGCTTGCCGTCGGTGCCCGGCGCAACCAGCGCATGCTGGCCATGGTGGCCGCGGCCGGTGCCGAACGCCGGCATCTGCGCCGCCTGGTACTGGCGAACGCCGTGGTTACCGGGGCCGTGGCATCGGGCTTCGCCGTCCTGTTCGGGGCCGTGCTCGGCGCTGTCATCGTGATCGTGGCCCGGGACCGGGAGCTGATGGTGGCACCCGGCCTCGACCTGCGCCCGGCGGAGCTTCTCGGCTTGGCCGTCGTCGGCACCCTGACCGCCGCCGCGGCGGCGATGGTTCCGGCCCGGCAGGCCGCCCGGCTCGACGTGGTCGCGGCGCTGACCGGACGGCGCGGCTCGATGCGGTCGCGTCGCGGTCTTCCGTTGCTCGGTGTCCTCGTGGCGCTGGCCGGCGCTGTGGTGACCGTCTGGGCGGCGGTGCAGGGGCGGGCGGTGTTCGTCGTCCTCGGTATCGCCCTGCTCGAGATCGGTTCGGTGGCGACGACCGGTGCGCTGGTCTCGCTGGCCGCCCGGGTCTCGCGCGGGCTGCCGCTGTCGCTGCGGATGGCCTTGCGCGATGCCGATCGGCACCGCGGCCGCACGGCTCCGGCGGTGGCCGCGGTGATGGCCGCGATGGCGGGCGGAGTGGCAGCGGTGCTCTACGTCGCGGCGGTCGATCACCACGATGCGTCCGGCTACACCGCCTCGGCCGCCCCGGGCGTCGTCCAGGTCCGCGGAACGAACCTGTCGGCCGGCGACGTGCAGGCGATCGAACAGGCTCTGCGAGCGACCCTGCCGGTTCGCGAGGTGGCACCGCTGAGCCGGTTCGAGGCAATGTCCATGCCGAGCCGGAACCGTCCCAGCAATGTCACCGACCCCGGGCGACCGGCCGGCGACGGTGACGGACCCGCGGTGCGTCGGGCTGCCGGGCATCGTCGCCGGCTCGGTGGTCGACACCGACGGCGGGGCGGCGGCCCTGTTGACGCTGAACCAGAGCGACCGTGACGCACTCGCGCAGGGCAAGGTGCTGGTGGCGGATCCGCAGGCGATCTGGCCCGACGGTCGATTGCATCTGCAGGTCGCGGCCGACCCGGCGGCCGATGACGCGACCACGTTCGTCGTCCCGGGTGCGGTGGCGAGCGGGACGGTGCGCGTTTATCTCGTGCTACCGCAGGCGGTAGCCCGGGATCTGCGGATCACGACCACGATCGACGCGGTGGTCGCCTCCACCACCCGGATGCCGACCGATGCCGAGCAGCAGCGCGCCGAGGCGGCGCTGGACGCGCTGCCGCTGTCCTGGACGCCGTGGCTCGAGGTCGAGCGCGGCTACGTGTCCCACTTCGGCCTCGGCCTGCTGGCCCTGGTGGTGGCCGCTCTGGTGGTCGCCCTCGCCGGGTCACTGACCGCGGTCGGCCTGGCCGCCGCCGAGGGGCGGGCGGATGCCGCGACGCTGCTCGCCGTCGGGGCTCCACCCGCGATGCGCCGGCGGGTGGCCGCCGGTCAGGCCGCCGTGGTCGTGGGGCTGGGTGCTGCGCTGGCTGTGCTCAGCGGCCTCCTGATCGGCTGCGCGATGATCCGGTTGCAGATGGGTGCCCCGCTCGAGGGCGTGGATCTGCGGACGGCGCTGTGGCCCCCGAGCGAGGATGCCTGGGCGCTGGTGCTGCCCTGGCCCTATCTCGGGGCCATCGTGATCGGCATCCCGGTGGTCACCGTGCTGATCGCCTACTTGACCGCGCGTACCCGGCTGCAGCTCGCCCGGCGCCTGACCGACTGATCCGCCGATCGGGTCTCCGGCGGACGATGCCCTGCGGGCCTCGCCTGCCGCTCTGCATGATCACGTCAGGATGATCGCTTCGAGGTGTACGTGATCACGGGCACAGCGGGGCCACAGACACCCCTTGAATTTCCTGGCCAGGTCACGGAGTGAGAACATCTGGCAGGCAGTCGACCGTGTGGGGGCACCGGCAGGCGAGAGGGGTAGTGGCATCGGCCGTCATAGTCAGCCGACCCGGCGCAAACCTGCCCGTTCGATCCTCCCGGTGAGAATGGTGGCGCCGGTTCTCGCCGTCCCCCTGGCCTTCTTCGCCGGGCGCGGTCTGGTCACCAGCCTCGGCGAGGTGAACACGGTCAGTGCCAAGGGTGTGCTCGACGGTCCGGTGGTGACCCCGACCATGCTGCCCACGCCGTCGTCCACGCAGATCCCCGGCCCGAGCGTCACGGCGACACCGACCCGCGAGGTGACCCTGGTCCGCGAGGCCGCGGGGGTCACCTGCGACGGTGAGGTGAGTGCCCGCAACCAGGAGGCGGCCACCGAGCTGCGGCGTCGCCTCGGCTCGGCGGTCAAGGGCGGCACCACCAAGGTCTCGTTCGTGGTGCACGACTGGGCCGCCGATCTGACCTGCGGCTATCGCGCCGAGCAGAGCTATCCGACGGCCAGCGTGGTCAAGGTCGCCACGGTCGCGGCGGTGATGCGCAAGGCCGAGCGGGCGGGCGGTTCGCTCACCGCCGCGCAGCGGTCCCTGGCCCGGCAGGCGATCGAGATCTCGAGCAACGACGCCCAGAGCTCCCTCTGGTCGCAGGCCGGCGGCACCAGCGGCATGCAGGCCTTCTTCGAGGCCGCGGGCATGGACGACACCAAGGCCGCCGTCGAGTGGGGTCTGACCGAGACCACGGCCACCGATCAGGCGGCGCTGATGGACGCGATCACCCACGGCGACCTGCTCAGCGAGGAGAACCGCGAGGACCTGCTCACCCTGATGCGCGGCGTCGATCCCGAGCAGGACTGGGGGATCAGCGAGGGCGCCCCGCAGGACGAGGACGTCGCGCTGAAGAACGGCTGGTACCCGGACGGCACCTGGCGGGTGCACTCGATCGGATACGTCGGTGAGCAGGACTCCGACTGCGACTACGTGCTCACCGTGCTCTCGGAGGACGACTCCACCCAGGAGAGCGGGATCGCGCTGGTCGAGTCCACCGCCTCGATGGTGCACGCGGCGCTGGCGGCCGGCCGGGAGAGCTGAACGGCCACCGGAGATTTCCCAGGATCTTCAAGAAATGCAGAGTTGAGCGGAACACACTCAACTCTGTGGGTGTTGACTCACTCGGCGGCGAGCGAAGCGGGCCGCCTGATGACGTAGTCGACCCAGGAGAAGGAAACTGGACCACATGGATCTTGAGCTCACCACTCGCAGTCAGGAGGCCTTGGCGGCCGCTGTCCGCCGGGCCACCGCGTCCGGCAACCCGCAGGTGGAGCCGGTTCATCTACTCGAGGCGCTGCTGGCGCAGAGCGACGGTGTCGCCCCGGTGCTGCTCGCCGCGGTCGGCGCCGACATCTCCAGGCTGAAGCCCGCCGTCGACCAGGCCCTCGCCGCGCTGCCCTCGGCGGCCGGCGGGAACGCCCCGCAACT
>DAIOVT010000211.1:4544-6900 GCA_036758885.1 Kineosporiaceae bacterium | reverse complement strand
GGCTACAACGTCTACCCGCGCGAGGTCGAGGAGGTGCTCTACGAGCACCCGGCGGTGCAGGCCGCGGCGGTGGTCGCCGTCCCCGACCCGGCGATGGGCGAGGAGGTCGGCGCGGCGATCGTGCTGCGCACGTCCCCCGACCAGGACGGCGCCCCCGAGCCGGCGACGGCGGGTGAACAGGACCGGCTGGCGAAGGAGATCAAGGCCTTCGCCAAGGAACGGATGGCCGCCTACAAGTACCCGCGCCGGATCTGGTTCGTCGACCAGCTGCCCACCGGGCCCACCGGCAAGATCCTCAAGCGGGCCATCGAGATCCCGGCGGGCCTGGCATGAGACACCTCAACGGCGTCGACCACATGTTCCTCTCGCTCGAGACCGCGACCACCACCGGGGTGATGGGCGGGCTGATCCGCTTCGACGCGCCGTCCGGACCGGACGAACACGCCGGACGGCGCCCGGACGCCGCGTTCATGCGCAGCCGGATCCAGGACCGGCTGGCCGACCTGCCGCCGTTGCGCTGGCGGCTGGTGCGGGTACCGCTCGGTCTGGACCACGCCTATCTCGCCGACAGCCGGCGGGTCGACCTGGACGTGCACGTGCGCACGGTGCAGCTGCCCTCCCCCGGCACCGACGAACAGCTCGCCGACGAGGTCGGCCGGCTGATGAGCCACCCGCTGGCAGCAGGCCGGCCGCTGTGGGAGCTGGTGGTGATCGACGGCCTGGCGGACGGCTCGATCGTGCACCTGTTCCGCATGCACCACGTCGTGATCGACGGTGGGTCGATGCCGGTGCTGTTCGACCTGCTCTCGGACACGCCGCTGATCGAGCCGGACCCCTCGTGGCGGCCCTCGGCGCAGACCGAACCACGGGCCGGCGGCACCGAGATGCTGGTCCGGGGTCTGGTATCCGGCGCCACCCGGCCGGTGCGGATGGCCGGTCTCGGGCTGAAGCTGGCCGCCTGGGGGGTGCGCAACACCCGCCGCGACGCCGGTGCCTCGCTGCCCGCCGTGCTCACCCGGCTGACCCCCGGCAACCTGGCCACCCCCGCCGCCGCGGTGCTCAACCGGCTGCCCGGCCGGGACCCGGCGGCCAAGGTGAAACCGTTGCTGCCCAAGCTGTTCGGGCCGGCCACGGTGTTCAACCAGCGAATGACCGCCGGACGGCGCGTCGCCTTCAGCGATCTGTCGCTGGCCGAGCTCAAGGCCGCCGGGAAGCCGTTCGGGGCGACCCTGAACGACGTCGTCCTGGCGATCTGCGCCGGCGCGCTGCGCCGCTACCTGCAGGAGAACGGCGGCCTGCCGGAGAAGCCGCTGATGCTCTGCGTTCCGGTGGGGCTGCGCGATCCGCAGGCTCCCTTCCGCTGGGCGAACGACATCAGCATGGTGTTCACCGAGTTCCCCACCCACCTCGCGGATCCGTTGGCGCGGTTGGAGTTCGCCGGTCGCGGGGTCAAGGAGGCCCGGGCGAACCTCGACCGGATGCCGATGCAGTACTACGAGCAGGCCGCCGCGTTCATGCCCGAGCAGTTCTTCTCGATACCGGCCAAGCTGATGGCGGTGCTGCCGGCGTGGGTGCCCGGCCCGGCCACCTGGAACGTGGTGGTATCGAACGTCCGCGGCCCGGCCAAGGACCTGCACTTCGCGGGCAACCGGATCACCGGCATCTGGCCGGTCTCGTTCCTGTCCCCGGTCGGCGGGGTGAACATCACCCTGCAGAGCTACACCGACCGGGTCGACTTCGCCGTCGTCGCCTGCGCGGACCACGTGGGCGAGCTGGACAGTCTGGTCGGCTACCTGTTCGAGGAACTCGAGACGCTCAAGGAGATCGCGGCATCGACGACGGCGGCGCCGTGAATGCGGCGGGCAGCTGTACCGCCGGGCTGAGCGAGCCCACCGCGTGCGAGACCCGGAACAGCACGTCGATCTGGGCCGGGTTGTAGAGGTCGAACAACGCCGCGGCGATCACCCGCAGCGTGGGCAGCGTCCCGCCCGGGGCGTCGGCCGAGAGCGGGTCGAGATCGGGGAAGTCGGTGTTCAGCCGCCGGGCCAGCGGCAACAGTTCGGCCAGCGCGCGGACCCGGGCCGGTTCGTCGGCGTCCGCGGGCAACGTGTCGAACCCGCCGGACTCGAGGCCGTGCAGGGTGGCCAGCATCTCGAGCCAGTACTGCAGCCCGTCCGGGCCGAGCACCTGGGAGAGGACGACGAGGAACGCCCGCTCGGGCGGGCCCAGCCCGGCGTCGTGCGCGGCCCGGGAGAGTTCCGGCGGCAGGTCGACCGGCAGCCTGTGATCCCGCAGCTCGGCCAGCTCGGACCGGGCGTGGCGCAACCGTTCGATGCTCGCGGCGAGTTCGTCGTCC
>DAIOVT010000211.1:0-4534 GCA_036758885.1 Kineosporiaceae bacterium | reverse complement strand
CGTCGTCCAAGGCCTGGATGGTCTCCTCGGAGGCCTCGAACCGCTCGCCCATGTCGGCGATCTGGGCGAGCGTGAAGCCCAGCGAGGTCAGGTGCCGGATGCGGGCCAGCCGCACCAGATGCTCTGTGCGGTAAGCCTTGTAGCCGTTGGCGGCGCGCTCGGGCTCGGGCAGCAGACCGATCTGGTGGTAGTGCCGCACGGTGCGCATGCTGGTGTTCGCCAGCTCGGCGATCTCTCTGGTGCTCCAACCCCTGGCCATGGGCTCCCCGAACCTCGAATCCGATCTCTCGAGCCTCTTGAGTGTGCCCCTACGTCACGGTTTCTGATGGCCCGGCACCGGGACGGACGGGTGCGGTTGTTCGCGTCGGGAGGACGAGATGCGCGATTCGGCAGGCGGTTCGGCTGGCGATGCAGCGGTGGCCGGGCCAGGTTCCGTACCAGGATCCGGACCGGGCTCCGGACCTGTTCCGGGAGCGGCGATCTGGCCGTACGCGGCGGCGGTCTGCTGGCTCGGGTCGTTGATCTGGGTGGGCACCCAGATCGGTGTCGGCGGGGTGTTCGCCGGCCTGGGCGCGGCGGTGCTGGTGATGCTGCCGGTGATGAGTGCGTTGTGGTGGCTCGGTCGCCGGGTGGTCGAGCCACGGACGCTGCTGAACGCCTTCGTCTGGGGTGCCTGCGTGGCCGCGGCCGCCGCCATCGTGTTGCAGACGGCCGGAACCGCGTTGACCGACAACCTGTTCGGTGAGAGCTTCACCCGCACCTTCGGCCCGCTGGTCTGGACGCCGCTCACCGAAGAGGTCGGCAAGGGGCTCTTCGTGATCGGCATGTTGATCTATCGTCGGCGGCAGATCAACGGACTGCTCGACGGCATCGTCTACGCCGGCACCGTCGGTGCCGGGTTCGCGTTCACCGAGAACAGCCTCTATCTCGGCCGGGCGGTGATGGGACTGCTCGCGCCGGATGCGTCCAGCGGTTTCGGGATCGGCATGATCGGCATGACCTTCGTGATGCGGGTGCTGGCCATTCCGTTCATGCACTCGATGTTCACGGCCATGGTCGGCATCGGCGTGGTGCTCGCCGTCCGCAGCACCCGCTCCGCCGCCCGGGTGGCATGGGTGGGTGCCGGCCTGCTGGTCGCGATCGCGCTGCACGGCCTGTGGGACTGGGCCGGGCTGACCACCGGCCGGGGGTTCCTGCTCTTCCAGCTCTACTTCTTCGTGATGGTTCCGCTCTTCGTCGCGCTGGTGGTCACGGTGCTCGTGGCCCGGCGGCGGCAGCGGCGCCTGGTCACCGCGAGCGGTTCTGCATGATCACCGCGGGAATCACGGCGCCGCCGTGGTCGGTTGTCGCGCACATGACGGACTCAGACTTCGATCCCCGCTCACTGATCCGCTCGAGCTCGCTCGGGATCCTGGCCACGATCAAGGCCAACGGACTGCCCCAGCTCTCACCGGTGACCTCGGTGTACGACCCGGACGCCGACATCGTCTACGTCTCGATGACCGAGGGCCGGGCGAAGACCGCCAACCTGCGCCGGGACCCGCGCGCGGCGATCGAGTACACCGGCCCGGACGGGTTCACCTGGGCGACCGCCGAGGGCCCGGTGACCCTGATCGGCCCGGGTACCGATCCGAACGGTGCCGAGGTCGACGCACTGGTCGAGTACTACCGGCGCGGCGCCGGCGAGCACCCGGACTGGGCGGAGTACCGCGACGTGATGGTCTCCGACCGCAGGGTGCTGATGGTGCTCGACGTACAGCGCGTGTACGGCGCGAAACTGCGCTGAGGCACGCCGCGGGGCGCACGAGTGATCATGCGTGCGCAGCGAGCTCGGTGGTCAGGTTGTCCAACTGCTGCGCGGTTCCCTGTTCACGCCACTCGGGCCGCTCCTGACCGGGCAGGTAGATGCCGTGCTCGGTCAGCACCAGCCAGGTGTCGCCGTGCTCGCTGCGGAACTCGACGCTGGTGACCGAGACCGTCGAGAGCCGGTCCCCGGTATGCAGTGTCGAGCTGGTGAGGATGCGCTCGTTGGGCACGATCTCGTCGTAGCGCGCCTGATACGTGACGGGGCGGCCCTGGCCGTCGCGGCCGTTGACCGTCTCGAGTCCGCCGACCACGAAGTCCTGCGAATGCTCTGCGCCCTGGGCCATCCAGCGGCGGCGTGCCGCCGGGGTCGCCCAGGCCTGGAACACCCGGTCGAGGGATGCCTGGTAGCGACGCTCCAGGGTGAACGTCGAATGCGTCACTGCCGCAACGGTTTCGGTCGGCACTGTGTCTTCGGTCGTCCCGGTCTCTTCCATCGTCATTGCCCTTTCAGATAGGTGTCGAGCCGATCAAGCTGCTGCTCCTGATCGGTGCGTTGGCGAAGCAACCACTGCTCCGCCGGACGCAGTGCCACGGGTTCGATCCGGCAGGTGCGCACCCGGCCCACCTTCTCGGTGACGATCAGGCCCGCCGCTTCGAGCACCTGCAGGTGTTGCATCACCCCCGACAGCGACATCGCCAGCGGCTCGGCCAGCACCTTGACCGGTGCCGGCCCGCGGATCAGCCGTTCCACGAGCGCCCGCCGGGTCGGGTCGGCGAGCGCCTGGAACACCCGGCTGAGCGTGTCCGGATCCGATTGGTTAAGCACATACTTCACTGTTCTCGGGACACCCCCGAAAGTCAAGGAGTTGCTTGACTTTCTGGTCGGTCCTTCCGTGTCGTGGTGACCCCGACCGCACCTCGACCGCACCTCGACCGCACCTCGACGGGGCCGCCCCGGCTACCGTGACCGGGTGACCGTCGCGATCCGGCAGGTGCACTCGGCCGACCTGGACGACGCCTTGCTCGCCGTCCTGATCGACATCGAACGCACCTCAGCCGCCCCGTTCGCCGAACTCGGCATCACCTTCCCGCCCGATGACCCTGGCGCGATGCTTCGGGCGAGCGAGTACGTGCTGATCGCCGGTGACCCGCCACAGGGTTTCGCCGCCGTCGGCGAGTTGGACGGCGCCGCGCACCTGGAGCAGATCTCGGTCGCGCCGTCCTCGATGCGGCAGGGCGTGGGCACCGCCCTGCTCGAGGCGGTGATCGCGACGTCGACCGCCGCCGGCCGAGACCGGTTGGTGCTCACCACGTTTCGGGACATCCCCTGGAACGGGCCCTGGTATCTGCGGCACGGGTTCAACCCGGTATCGATGGCGGACTGCCCGGCCGGGCTGCGTGAGGTCTGGCGCGCGGAGATCCGCGGCGGGCTGGAGGAACTGGGCGTCCGGGTGGCCATGGCCCGTCCACTCGGGTGAAGACCCGCTCGGCTGACCACCCACTCGACTGGCGACCACGCGGCCGGCGACCCGCTGCTCATGATCTTGGCGGACCGGCCGATCTGATCCCCGTGACCACCACGACGATCCCGGCCGATGTCCGTCGCGACTGGGCCGGGTCGCTGGCCGAGGCCGGACTGTTCGAGGCCGCCTACGCCTGGTTGCCCGACGAGCCCGAGAACGCGTCGATGCGGGCCTACCTGGCGTTGCTCGGCGAGCAGTTCGCGCTCGTGCCCCGGCTGCTCGGCCCGGCCGAGACGGACGACGAGTTCACCGGGCTGCTCCGGGACGCCGCCGAGGCGGCCGCCGGGGACGCACAGGCGCTGCCCCGAGTGCTCAGCCGGGCGAGCCGGATGGAACCCAGCCCGATGATCTCCCGCTGCCTGGCGCGGGCGGCGTCCCCGCACGACCTGGCCGTCGCCGGCCAGGCCGCCTCGCACGCCGTCCATTCGGGTGAGTTCGGGATGGGTGTCGAGGCAGTGACCGCCGCCGCGGCCGCCGCGATCGCGGCCGACTACGCCGAGGCCACCATGCTGCTCGACTACGCGATCGTCGGCGGTGGGCTGCCGGAACAGGAGGCGATCGGACGCTTCCGGCGACTGCTGGACCGCAACGGCCGCTCCGACGTGGCGATCGCGGTGGCCAGTTTCGGGCAGCTGCGCGAAGGACAGTCCGCCGAGCAGCGCGAGTTCTGGAAACGCTTCGGCGACGAGGTGATCCCCAAACCCCGGGTGCCACGCTGGGTCGCCGGCTGCGGGTTGCTGCTCGTCGTGGCCGGAATCGGCTGGGCCCTCTACCAGGTCAGCGGCCGGGTGCCACCACTGTGGATCCTGATCTTCGTGATCGGTGCGGCCTGGCAACGCTG
Source organism: Kineosporiaceae bacterium (assembly GCA_036758885.1). Taxonomy (GTDB): domain Bacteria; phylum Actinomycetota; class Actinomycetes; order Actinomycetales; family Kineosporiaceae; genus DAIOVT01. The sequence goes on along the minus strand of DAIOVT010000211.1, from coordinate 364 downwards.
GGCGCCGCTGCCCGGTATGGACCAGGAGACCTCGCGGCTGGTCCGCGGCGCACGAGCCGCCGCCCGGCCGAACCAGATGACTGCGCGCGACGTCCTTCCGTACCTCGTCGGCTGCATGATCGGCATGATGCTCGCGATGATGATCGTTGCGCGGGACGACTCGATGGGCGAGCGGGGCTTCACCGTCGTGGCGCTGTCCGGCCTGGTGCTCGGCGGCGTGGCGGCACATCTCGCCCGGCTCTACGTTCCGCGCTGGGTCGAGCGGTACCGGCAGGACCAGATCGAGAAGACCCGGCAGAACAACCGGTTCCCGCACCAGTGCGAGTGCCTGACCATGGCGTTCTACACCGCACAAGGTCGCCGC
>DAIOVT010000210.1:0-6905 GCA_036758885.1 Kineosporiaceae bacterium | reverse complement strand
CCACCGGCACGAAGCTGGCCGCCGGTCTGGCCCGGGCCTGTTCGGCGGCCACCGCCGAGGGCAACCTGTGGCCGGTCGACGCGGCACTGCGGCCCGAGGGCAAGGCCGGTCCGCTGGTGCGCACGCTGGACAGTCATGTCGCCTACTACCAGCGGTGGGCGCAGACCTGGGAGTTCCAGGCACTGCTCAAGGCCCGGCTGGTCGCCGGGGACGCCGAACTGGGCGCGGCCTACCTCGACGCGATCGCGCCGATGGTGTGGCGGGCCGCCGAGCGGGAGAACTTCGTCGAGGACACCCAGGCCATGCGCCGCCGGGTGGAGCAGCACGTGCCGGCCAAGGACGCCGCCCGGCAGCTCAAGCTCGGCGCCGGCGGGCTGCGTGACGTCGAGTTCAGCGTGCAACTGCTGCAGCTGGTGCACGGCAGGGTCGATCCCCGGCTGCGCACCGGCAACACCCTCGAGGGCCTGGAGGCGTTGAGCACCTACGGGTACGTCGGCCGCGACGACGCCTCGGAGCTGGATGCCGCCTACCGCTTCCTGCGCACGCTGGAACACCGCATCCAGCTCTACCGGCTGCGCCGCACCCATGTGGTGCCGGACAACCCCGCCGACATGCGCCGGCTGGGCCGGTCGTTCGGGCTGCGGCGCTCGCCGGAGGCCGAGCTGGACGCGATCTGGCACCGGCACGCGCTCGAGGTGCGCCGGCTGCACGAGAAGCTGTTCTACCGACCGCTGCTCGCGGCGGCGGCGCGGCTGAGCACCGACGAGGTGCGGTTGACCAGCGAGGCCGCCCAGGCCCGGCTGGCGGCGCTGGGGTTCCGCGACCCGGCCGGGGCGATGCGGCACCTGACCGCGCTCACCTCCGGGGTCAGCCGCCGGGCGGCGATCCAGCGTCAGCTGCTGCCGGTGATGCTCGGCTGGTTCGCCGAGGGCGCCGACCCGGACGCCGGGTTGCTCGCCTTCCGCCGGGTCAGCGACGAACTGGGCACGACGCACTGGTACCTGAAGATGCTGCGCGACTCCGGCGCGGCCGCCGAACGCATGGCCCGGATGCTCGCGGCCAGCCAGTTCGCCGCCCAGCAACTCGAGCGCGGGCCCGAGGCGGTGCAGTTGATCGGGGACGACGCCGAGCTCGCGCCGCGACCCGGTCCGGTCACCCTGGCCGCCGCCCGACGGGCCGTCGAACGGCACGTCGACGGCGCCATGTCCGGGACGGCGGGGGAGACCAAGACCGCGGCCGCGGTGCTCGCCGCGCGCCTGGTCCGCCGCCGCGAGGTGGTGCGCACCTCGATCGCCGACCTGGCCGGCCTGATCGAGCTCGACCAGGTGGGCCGGGCGTTGTCGGACGCCGCGGTGGCGGTGCTGGACGGCACCCTGCGGGCGGTCTCGGCCCGGGTCGCCGCTGATCACGGCGGGGTGCTGCCGACCCGGTTGCTGATCGTCGGCATGGGACGCCTCGGCGGTGGCGAGCTCGGCTACGGCAGCGACGCCGATGTGCTCTTCGTGCACGACCCGCTGCCCGGTGTGGCCGACAAGGTCGCCCACGACGCGGCGTCCCGGGTGATCGCCGAGCTGCGCAAGCTGCTCGCGGCGCCGGGCCCGGACCCGGCGCTCGAGGTCGATGCGGGGTTACGTCCTGAGGGCCGCAACGGTCCGCTGGTGCGCACGCTGGAGTCGTACGCCGAGTACTACCGGCGCTGGTCGCTGACCTGGGAGGCGCAGGCGCTGACCCGGGCGGTGCCGGTGGCCGGCGACGCCGACCTGTCGCAACGGTTCGTGCAGCTGATCGACCCGGTGCGCTGGCCGGAAGGCGGCATCGACGAGGCCGCCGTCCGGGAGATCCGGCGGATCAAGGCACGGGTGGAGGCCGAGCGGTTGCCCCGTGGCGCCGACCCGGCGCGGCATCTGAAGCTCGGTCGCGGCGGGCTCTCGGACGTCGAATGGACCGTGCAGGCGTTGCAGCTGCAGTTCGCCTACCGGGTGCCCAAGCTGCGTTCGCCCTCGACGCAGACGGCCTTGCAGGCCGCGGTCGAGTCGGAGCTGATCAGCATCTCCGACGGCGACGTGCTCTCCCGGTCCTGGGAGCTGGCCTCGCGGATCCGCAACGCCGCGGTGCTCTGGCGGGGCCGGCCCACCGATGCGCTGCCGGCCAAGCGTGTCGACCTGGACGGCATCGCCCGGATCCTGGGCTATCCGCCCGGGCACACCGGGCAGCTCGAGGAGGACTATCTGCGCCTGGCCCGGCGGGCCCGGGCCGTCGTGGAGCGGCTGCTCTTCGGCTGAACTCGCGTTCAGATCACGTGCTCGGACCCCGGGTGGATCCGGAAGGTGCATATCCGTACCCGGGCGTGTTCAGCGTGTGATTGCCATCCGGGCGTTCGGCATGGGCAAACTGGGGCATGCTCTCGGAACCGGCCGAACTGGACCCCGCCTCCGGTAGTGATCCCGACGGGGAGCCACTGTGGTTCAACGAGCCGCGGCGATGGCGGCACGCGGGCACCGAACTGGTGCTGTTCACCGACCCGCACACCGACTTCTGGCGGCAGACCCACTACGGGTTCATCCGCGACAACGGACATCACTTCGGGGCCCGCCGGCTGGGCGACTTCGTCGCCCAGGTCGAGGTGAACGCCGACTACCGCTCGCAGTACGACCAGGCCGGGCTGATGGTCCGTCTGGACGCCGGCCGCTGGGTGAAGTGCGGTCTCGAACTCGTGGACGGCGCCCCCCTGGTCAGCGCCGTGGTGACGCACGCGGTCTCGGACTGGAGCACCGCGGCCCTGACCGAGGTGCCGCAGTGGCTGGGGCTGCGGCTGACCCGCGAACGCGACGCGCTGCGCATCGAGTACCGCACCACCGCCGCGGAGGGGTCGCCCGGCCCCTGGCAGACCCACCGGCTGGCCTACCTGCCGCCGGCACTGGCGGTCGCCGTCGGGCCGATGGCGGCCTCGCCGCAGGGCGGCGGGATGCAGGTGCGGTTCAAGGACTTCCGGATCGCCGGCGGCTGAGGTGCATCACCGCGGCCTCCCGGTGACTCCACTGCCTGACTGCTCGACGTCACGGCCGCCGGTGGGTTCTCAGGAGGTGCCATGCGTAGGTCTCGGACCCGTTCCGGGTTGAGGGTGCAGGCGGTCGCCGGCACTCATTCGGTGCTGCTCGGCATGGATCTGGCCGATCCGGCGGGCTGCCTCGGGTTCGCGATCCGGCGCACCGACCACAGCGAGGGTGAGGTCGCCTGGCTGCGGGGGATGAAGACCTTCCCGGGACAGGCGCCGGAGGGCCCGCCGGGGCTCACCTTCAGTACCCGTGAGCATCCGGTGCAGTCCTTCCAGTGGGGCGACTACAGCGCCAAGCCGGACCACCGCTACAGCTACCTGGTCGTCGCCCTGGGCGGCAGCCCGGCAGAGCTGAAACCCCTTGCGGAGGTGTCGGTCACGGTGGCGACCGAACTCGAGGACGACGGTGTGCACGGGGTCTGGTTCAACCGCGGGGTGGCCGGTTCGCAGGCCTTCGCGCAGAAGTTCGGTGACTTCGTGCCGGGGTCGGTGCTGCCCGACGACCACGCGGCGATGGTCTGGCTCTCCCGGGGCCTGGGCGAGGCGTTCCTGGCGTTCTGCGCCGAGGCCACCGGCCCGGGCTGGGCGCTGCGCGGCGCCTTCTACGAATTCACCTGGGACGGCGGCCTTTCCGCGCTGGCCGCGGCGCGTGAGCGCGGCGTCGACGTGCAACTGGTCGTGCACGGACGCGACCGGGACACCGTCGGCGGCGAGGACAACGACGGCACCGCCGCGGCAGCCAGGGAGGCGGCGGGCCGGCACGGCCTGGATCAGGGCGGCGTGCTGCACTGGCGCACCGCCCCGAACAAGAGCGCGTTGCAGCACCACAAGTTTCTGGTGCTGCTCAGGAACGGCATCGCCCGGGCGGTCTGGACCGGCTCGACCAACCTCACCCGGGGCGGTGTGTTCGGGCACTCCAACGTCGGCCACTTGGTGCGCGACCGGGCCACCGCGACCGCCTTCGCACAGGAGTGGCAACGTCTTGCCGGCGCGGTCCCGACCGCGGGGCTGCGCCAGGTGCACGAGGCCGAACAGCCTGTGCGGCAACAGATTCCACCGGACCCGGGAATCACCTCGGTGTTCTCGCCGCGGGCCACCGACTCGACCCTGCTCGACTGGTACGCCGACCTGTTCGACTCCTCACCGGACGCCGCGTCCGGCTCGGCGCACATCACCGGGGCCTTCGGCCTGAACACCGTCTTCCGCGACAAGCTGCGTCAGACCCGGCCGGTACCGCGCAACGTGCTGCTCGAGAAGCTGCCGCCCCGGGCCCAGGCGATCCCGCGCAGCGACCCGAACGTGCGCATCTCCACCGGCGCGCATCTGGAGAACGACTCCCTGGGGCACTGGGCCGCCGAGAAGCTCACCGGGTTCAACTCGCACGTGCGCTACATCCACACCAAGATCATCCTGGTCGACCCGCTCGGCGCCGACCCGGTGCTGGCGACCGGTTCGGCGAACTACTCGGGCGCCTCGACGACCACCAACGAGGAGCACACCCTGGTGATCCGGGCGGGCTCGGGCGCCGGCACCCCGCGCGCCGCCTCGCGCCGCGCCGTCCTGCGGCTGGCCGACATCTACCTGACCGAGTACCACCGACTGTTCATGCACTTCGTCTTCCGCGCCTACGCCCAGCGCCGCAACCTGAACACCGGTGCCCGGGCACTGACCGGCCTGCACCTGCGACCGGACGACGCCTGGAGCGCGCCCTACTACGTGCCCGGCTCCTGGCGGGAGCGACAGCGCCGGCTGTTCGCCGGCTCCGGCTGAACCACCGGGCCACCGGGCCGCCGGATGACCGGGGGACCGGGCCCTGAGCGACCGGCGACCGCACCCAAGCAGTTCTGCATGATCACGCCCCACCAAGACCGTGATCATGCAGAACCGCACGCCCCGCCGCGCAGCACGCCACCCCTCAACCCGGCGTGATCATGCAGAACTGCACGCCCCCACGGCGCAGCACGCCACCCCTCAACCCGGCGTGATCATGCAGAACTGCTTGGGCTTCGGGCCCCGTCGATGGCGGGTTCAGAGGATGACGGGGGAGGGGGTCCGGCGGGAGCCGGCGACGTCCTGCCAGGCCAGGGCCAGCCGGTCTACCACCTCGGGGTAGCGCTCAGGGGCGAGGCCGGTGAAGGGCAGCCGCAACCGGTCCTCGAGGGTGCCCTCGACCGCGAACTGCACGCCGGGTGCGAGCACCAGGCCGCGGCGGTCGGCGGCGGCGACCAACGGGGTGCACAAGGGTGCCGGCAACCGGACCCAGAGGTTGAGTCCGCCGGCGGGGACGTCGAACTGCCACTGCGGCAACCGTTCTCGCAGCGCCGAGACCAGGGTGTCGCGGGCGACGGTGATCTGCGTCCGGCGTTCGGCGAGCACCGCGTCGTGGTCCCGCAGCAGTTCTGCCAGGGCCAGTTGCTCGAGCACCGGGGCGCCGAGGTCGAGGGTGAGCCGGGCCCGCATCAGCGCCGCCATCTGATCGGACGGCGCCCGCAACCAGCCCACCCGGAACCCGCCCCAGAAGGTCTTGCTGGCCGAGCCCAGGGTGATCGTCGCCTCGTGGTGCGCGGCGAAGGGGAGGGGGCGCCGTCCGTGTTCGTCGTGCGCGAGATCGACCAGGGTCTCGTCGATCAGGGCCACGGTGCGGGTGGCGGCCAGTTCACGGCCGAGGGCGGCCCGGCCCGGGTCGTCGAGCAGGGCACCGGTGGGGTTGTGGAAGTCGGGGATCAGATACGCGGCTCGGGGAGCGCTCTGCCGCAAGGTCGCCGCCGCGCCGGGCAGGTCCCAGCCGTCGGGCAGCATCGGCAGCGCCACGATCCGCGCCCCGCCGCGGCGCAGGGTCTCGATCGCGTTCGGGTAGCTGGGATGTTCGACAAGCACCCGGTCGCCGGGCCCGAGCAGGGCTCGCGTACTGACCGCGAGAGCGGCCACGGCCCCTCCGGTGATCATGATCTGGTCGGCCGAGGTGTCCACGCCGCGGTCGGTGTAGCGCTGGGCGAGAAGTTGCCTGAGTTCGGTCAGACCCATGGGGTGGTAACCGGTTCCACCGAGATAGCTGGGCAGTCGTTGCACCGCGCGCTGGTAGCCGGCCAGCGTCGAGACCGGGGCCGGCATGGCGGCGCAGGTCAGGTCGAGGACGTCGTCGCCGGGGTCGGCGCGAAGATCCCCCGTGGTCGAGACCAGTTCCAGCGCCCTGCCGCGCAGCGGTGGCGGCGCGCCCGGCAGCGCCGCGACACTGCCCGACCCCTGCCGGGAGTGCAGATGCCCGTTCTCGCGCAGGGTGTCGTAGGCGCGGGCGATCGTCGTCCGGCTGACGCCCAGGGCGAGACTCAACTCGCGTTCGCTGGGCAGCCGCACCCCCACCGGGATGCGTCCGTCCTCGATCAGTAGACGCAGCCCCTCGGCCACGCCGAGGTAGGCGGGGGCGGCCTGGGTGGCCGAGCCGAGTTGCGGGACCAGGCGGTGCGCCGAGATCGTCCGAGCAGCCATGTGTCCACTTTTGCAGAATTGGCTCTCGATGGGCAGGCCAATTCCTGGGCAACATGTGGGCCATGTCCACGGAACTGGCGATGTTGACCCCGCTCGAGCAGTTGCGCGCCGGCCGCACGGTGCGCCGTCTGGTGCAGCTCTTCGTCGGCCTCACGCTCTACGGCACCTCGATGGCGATGATGCTGCGCAGCGGCCTCGGACTGGACCCCTGGGACGTGCTGCACTACGGCATCGCCCGGCACCTGCCGCTGAGCTTCGGCACCGTGGTGATCGTCATCGGGGCGCTGGTGCTGTTGCTCTGGGTGCCGCTGCGGCAGTGGCCGGGGCTGGGCACCGTGGCCAACGTCGTGGTGATCGGGCTGGC
>DAIOVT010000209.1:0-6924 GCA_036758885.1 Kineosporiaceae bacterium | reverse complement strand
GCCGACGCGTTGCGCGAGTTCGGCTGCGACCGCGCCCAGGGCTGGCTCTACGGGCGCCCGGAACCGATGGATCCGAACTGACGCCGGGCCAGCGAGTAGGTCGGCGAGCCGGACGTCAACCGTGCGGCGTCCGGCCCTTCGGCCGGGCAGCTCCCGGTCAGGGCAGCGTGAGCAGGATCTTGCCGACGTGCTCGGACGATTCCAGCAGCCGGTGTGCCTCGCCCGCCTGCGCCAGCGGCAGCCGGGCATGGATCACCGGAACCACCGAGCCGGCGGCGATCAAGGGCCAGACGTGCTCCCGGACGGCGGCCACGATGGTCGCCTTCTCGGCGACCGGCCGGGACCGCAACGAGGTGGCCAGCACCGCGGCCCGCTTGCCGAGCAGGGCGCCGATGTCGAGCTCGGCCTTGCGCCCGCCCTGCAGCCCGATGATCACCAGCCGGCCACCGACGGCCAGGGCCTGCACGTTGCGGCCCAGGTACTTGGCCCCGATGTTGTCCAGGATCACGTCGGCGCCGGCCCCGTCGGTGGCCTCGCGGAGCTGCTCGACGAAGTCCTGCTCCCGGTAGTCGATCAGGATCTGCGCGCCGAGCTCGCGGCAGCGTTCGAGTTTGGCCGCGGTGCCCGCGGTGACCGCGACCCTCGCGCCGACCTGCCGGGCCAGCTGGATCGCCATCGTGCCGATGCCGCTGGAACCACCGTGCACCAGCAGCGTCTGCCCGGGCTGCAGACCGGCGAGCATGAACACGTTGCTCCACACCGTGCAGACCACCTCGGGCAGGGCCGCGGCGTCGGTGAGGGGGACGCCGTCCGGGATCGGCAGCAGCTGACCGACCGGCACCGCGACCCGTTCGGCGTAGCCGCCGCCGGTGAGCAGGGCGCAGACCTGGTCACCGACCGCGACCGCCCCGGCCTGGCCGTCGACGCCCTCACCGAGCGCGAGCACCGTGCCGCTGCACTCCAGGCCGAGGTACGGCGAGGCGCCGGGCGGCGGCGGGTAGTGGCCCATCCGCTGCATCACGTCGGCCCGGTTGACCGCGGTCGCAGCGACCTCGATCAGCACCTCACCCGGGCCGGCCACCGGGTCGGCGACCTCCTCGTGGCGCAGGTTCTCGGGGCCTCCGGGTTCACTGACCACGATCGCTCTCATGGCCGCCAACCTATCGACCGGTCAGCTGTCGACCGGTCACCGCATCGGCTGTTCGGGTGATCACCCGGCTGCAGGCATGAACACGGAGGGCCTAACGGCCGACACCTTGCATTCAGGCCTGACTCAGGCCGGGGAGGTCCGAGCAAGCCCGAGACGCTGGGCGGGCCCGGAAAGCTGAGCAAGCCCGAACACGACGTGAGACCGGAGGGGTGGCCCGCAAGATGCAATCAGGACCGGCCCGGCGGCTGCAGCTGATCCTGGCTGCCCTGCTGCCGATGGCGCTCGTACTGGCGGCTGCCGTGCCCCTGGCCAGACCACTGGGCCAGCGCCAGGACGCACAGCGTGCGGTGCACACCTTCGCCGAGGCGACCTCGGCGCTCTCCGACGCGGTCCTGGCCCTGCGGGCCGAACGGTGGGCCCAGCTCTACGCGGTCGACCGTGCGGCCCAGCCGGCGACCGCGCGCCGGGCCACCGACCAGGCCCTGGCGCGAGCCACCAGCCTCGCCGGGATCGTCGGCCTTCCCGACAACCTGCCCCGTTCGGGCAGTGTCGGCCAGGCCGTCTCCGGGCTCGGCCGGCAGGTCGCCGCGCTGCGCACCAAGCTGGACGCCGGCGGCGCCCCGGCCGCGGAGCAGGCGACGGCGCTGGCCGGCTACTCCTCGCTGATCGGGGTGCTGGTCGAACTGCCCGGCGACCTGGCCTCGATGACCTCCGACCGCGACGTCTCCCGCCCGCTGGACGGGATCACCCAGCTGGGCCGTGCCGCCGAGGCCGCCGCCCAGCTGCAGGTGATCGGTCATGCCGCCGTGGAGGGTGGTATGACCTCCGACCGGCGCAACCAGATCGCCGGCCTGCTCACCGCACAACGCCTGGCGCTGAACAGCTACCGCACCTCCGGGGTGCCGGCGAACGCGCAGCGGCAGGCCGCGTCGGACGCCGCGGTGACCACCTTCGCCGAACTGGTCGCCCAGGTGCAGGGCACCGTCTCGGGCCGTCCCGCGGTGGCCCTGGACAAGTTCGACAACGCCGGCACCGACGAACTGAACGCGTTGCGGGCGCTCTCCGCCGATCTGACGACCACGGCATCCGGTCGCGCCCAGAGCGCCGCCGACGCCACCTCGCGGCAGCTGATGATCTTCTGGGGGCTGGCCGCGGCGCTCGCGCTGACCCTGGCCGTGCTGGTCGGTGCGATGGCCGCCGGTACCGGGCGCCGTCGTCGCTCCGCCGACCCGGACGGCGAGCACCCGGGTCTGCAGTTCCCCGGCGGCGAGTATCCGGGCAACGGCTATCAGGGCGGCGAGTATCAGGGCGCCGTCGCCGGCGCCGGCCGGGCGCCGTCCGGTGCGGGGCTGGCGCAGATCCTCGAACCGCTGGCCCGCAAGCAGCAGGACAACCTGACCCGGCAGTCCGCCCTGGTCAACCGGATCCAGGGGGACGGGGTCAACGCCGACGCCACCCGGCACCTCGGTGAACTCTCCCGGCACCTGCGCCAGGCCCGCCGCGACGCCGATGGCCTGCTGCTCGTGATCGGCCGTGACACCGGACGCCGAAGCCGAGAGTCGTTGCAGCTGAACGAGGTTCTGCGGCTTGCCGCCGCCGAGGTGGACCACGGTGAGCGGATCGAGATCGAGCCGGGTGTCGACCCGGCGGTGGTCGGGCACCTGGTGCTGCCGGTGGTGCACCTGGTCGCCGAGCTGATGGAGAACGCCGTCAGGTACTCCCAGCCGGCCACTCGGGTGATGGTGCGCACGCGCTCGGTGAGCGACGGCGTCGAGGTCGCGGTGATCGATGCCGGTGCCGGTATCGCCGAGGGCGACCGGGCCGAGCTGAACGCCCTGCTCGAGCAGGCCAGCGTGGCCTCCCCGGAGGCCGTGCTCGGCTCCGGTCGGGCCGGAATCGCTTCTGTGGCAGTGCTTTCCGGTCAGCTCGGTGCCCGGGTGGTGCTGCTGCCCGGTCAGCACGGCGGTACCGCCGCAGTGGTGCAGCTGGCCCCGGTCACCTTCGCCGAGGGACAGCTGCGCGACGCGGTGCCCGGCGTGCAGCTCTTCGACCTGGGCGACGGTTCCGCGCCGCCCAGCCCGGCGCCCCGGCCCGACCGGCCGTCGGCGGGCACACCTCCGCCCCCGCCGGCGGAGGACTCCTCGGCCGACGCCGGCCGGCGAGCCTGGCAGGACCTCTCCGCGCTCGCCGCCTCGCGGCCCGTCGCACCGAGCGCCGACGCGTCCACCGCGCAGCGCTCCGAGCCCCCCGCCGGGTCGCACCCGGGCCTGCCGCAGCAGACTGCCGCGCCGTCCGCCGGTCACCCGCAAACCGTTGCGGCACAACCGCTCCCACCGCAGATGCCGTCGCCGGTACCGCCCTCCGGGCCCGCTCCTGTCCCGCCGAACCTTCAGGTGCCGATCGGGTCTGCGGCCGGGCCGGCCTCCGCTCCGGTGGACGCGCCCTGGTCGGCCGGTGGTTCCGGCGCCCAGGTCGGGCAGTGGGCGGACGACGCGATCGGTACCTTCCCCTCGGCACCTTCGGCATCGCCGTCCCTGACCGGTTCGGCACCGTTCACCGGAGTCCGTGACGTGCTGCCGGCCCGTGGCCGCGCCGGCCGGCTGTCGCGCTGGCTGGACCGTCGCCGGGACCGTGCCGTCGTTCCCGACCTGCCCGCGGCCCCGCCGTTGCTGCCGGACGACTTCGTCCGGGCCGGCCAGGAGCAGGCGGTCCCGGGGCAGCACGGTCACCCCGGCCGGCAGGGTCACCCCGGTCAGCAGGGGCAGCCCGACCGGCGCCGTCCGCGATCGAACGTGGTGCCTGCGCCGAGCCCGGGACGGGACGACGAGAACCTCTTCGCCGGGGACAGCATCAGCGACTGGCTGGCACCGGAGGCCTCGGCGCCGGACGTCTCGGCCGAGCCCGGTATGTGGTCGTGGCTGAACGACGCCACGGCCGCGCCGTCCGAGGTGTCGTTCGACGCCGCGGCGCACGAGCAGCCGCCGAGCACCCCCGGCCACACGGCGACGCCCGGCCGCATCGACCTCGACGCCCTGGTGCAGTCGGGGGAGTCGGCGCCGGAGCCGTCGCGTCGGGCCGACCTGCCACCGATGCCCGACCTGCGCAACCGTCCGGATGCGTTCGAGGAGAGCGAGATCTTCGGTGGGCCGGACATGTTCCCGGCGCCCTCGGTGCCCACCTCGCCGCCTGCCTCGGTGCCCGACTCGGTGCCCGACTCGATGCCCGGCTCGCGGTCCGTTGCCGACGACGCCGACTTCGGCTGGACCTCCCCGGCACCGATGGCCGACTGGGGCAGCGTCGAGGAGGACGGCCGGCGGAACCAGATGTTCACCGACTTCGCAGAGGGGGTGAACCGCGGCCGCAGCGGCCGTCCGGTCGACGATCCGCGTGACTCCGAGCCGGAGTTCGGCAGCTACTCCGCCGAGCCCGGTGACGTCTTCGGCCAGGCTGATCCGCACGACGGTCTGCAGCAGGAGGGCCGATTCGACAGCCGGGAGTTCGACAGCCGGCAGTTCGATGACCGGCAGTTCGACAGCCGGCAGTTCGATGACCGGCAGTTCGATGACCGGCAGTTCGACAGCCGCCAGTTCGAGCAGGCGGCCCACCAGCCGACCTTAGAGCCCACGTTCGAGCCGACCGTCGAGTCGGGGTCGGAACCGTTCGAGCCCGGTGAGTCCGGAGGATTCGATCGCGCGGAGTTCGAGCAGTCGTCCTTCGGTCCCGACGCGTTCGATCAGACCGGGTTCGATCAGACCGGGTTCGATCAGACCGGGTTCGATCAGGCCGGGTTCGATCAGGCCGGGGTCGATCAGGCCGGGTTCGATCAGGACGGGTTCGAGCGCGAGTTGCAGCAGGGCGGCTACCGGCAGGCCGAGTTCCGGGACCCCGACTTCCAGGGCGGGGACCAGTCGCCGGAGCGGTACCCGGCCGAGCCGCGACCGACCGACGACCGGTTCGACGACGGCTTCGAGGATCGGTTCGACGAGCCGAACCCTTCGGACGGCGACCGCCGGCCCGGTGAGGACCGGTGGTAGACCGCGCCGGGGGCACGCCGGGTCGCTGCTAGCCTTCGCAGGTCGGTCGGTTCGCCGTCCGATGACACGTGGCCCAGCGAACCCGGTGCGAACCCGGGGCTGTCCCGCAACTGTGGTCCGTCCCGCAGCGGTGTTGGTGCCGGCTACCGGGGCGGCGAGCCAGATCGCCTGCCCTGTGTCGACGTCCTCGACCCCGAGGTGAGGGTCGCGCGTCGGGCGAGGGACCCGCGGGTGATCCGAGCCGCAGCCCGTCCGGGAGCTCTCGATCATGCGTTTCGCCCGTCAGACCCGCCGTTCGCGCGGTCTCGTTCTTGTCGCCGCGGTGACGACCGCCGTCTCTCTGCTCGCCGGGTGCGGGTCGAGCGGCTCCGACGACGCCTCCTCGGGCGCCGGGGACACGGCGGAACCCAGCGGTGGTCTGCCCGATGCGTTCCCGGTGACCATCCAGGCCGGTAACGGTTCGGTCACCCTCGACGAGCAGCCCGAGAAGATCGTCGTCCTCGGCCCGACGCTGACCGAGACCGTCTACGCGATCGGTGCCGGCACCCAGGTGGTGGCGGTCGACGAGTCCTCGAACTATCCGGCCGAGGCCCCCGAGGCGCAGATCTCCGCGTTCCAGCCGAACGCCGAGGCGGTCAGCGCGTTCAAGCCCGACCTGGTGCTGACCACCGGTGACGCCAACGGGCTGGTCAAGGCGCTGGACACGCTGAAGATCAAGGTGTTGGTGCTGCCCGCGCCCAAGGACCTGAACGGTGCCTACGAGCAGATGGTCACCATCGGGCGGGCGACCGGGCACGAGGACGACGCCAAGAAGGTCTCCGAGGAGGTCAAGAGCCGCGTCGCCAAGGCGGTCGCCGGCGTCTCCGCCGCGGCCAAGGGCAAGAAGGTCTACCACGAGCTCGACCAGACCTATTACAGCCTGACCAGCGCGACGTTCATCGGTGACGTCTACAAGCAGTTCGGCCTGACCAACATCGCCGACGCCGCCAAGGACGCCGTCTCCACCGGCGGGTACCCGCAGCTGTCGGCCGAGTACATCCTCTCCCAGGCGCCCGATCTGGTCGTGCTGGGCGACACCAAGTGCTGCCAGCAGAGCGCGGCGACGGTGGCGAAGCGTCCGGGATTCGCCAACCTGCCCGCGGTGAAGAACGGCACCGTGCTGGCCGCGGACGACGACATCGCCTCGCGCTGGGGCCCGCGGGTCGCCGACTTCGCCGAGTCGGTGTCCACCGAACTGGGCAAGCTGAAGTAGCCCCACCGGTCATGAGCTCGGCGCAGCGTCGGCGGATCGCGACGGTGGCCGCCGTCGTGGTGCTGCTCTGCGCCGTGGCGGCCGGTGTGAGCGTCGGCGCGGTGCCGTTGCCGTTGTCGCAGGTGATCTCCAGCCTGCTGCGCCCGGTCGGCATTCATGTCGGAAACCCCTTGTCCGGCACCGATTCCACGCTGCTGCTCGAGCTGCGGCTGCCGCGGGTGGTGCTGGCCGCACTGGTCGGCGGCATGCTCGCGATGGCCGGGGCCGCCTACCAGGGAGTGTTCCGCAACCCGTTGGCCGATCCGTACCTGCTCGGCGCCGCGGCCGGTGCCGGGCTCGGGGCGACGGCGGTGATCGCGGGTGCCCCTTCGGGCACCGCCGGCCAGCTGCTGCTGCCGGCCGCGGCCTTCGTCGGAGCCCTTGTCGGAGTGGGACTCTCGTACGCGCTCGGCTCGGTGGCCGCGCGGCACGGAGGCGGCAGCGCGACC
>DAIOVT010000208.1:0-6940 GCA_036758885.1 Kineosporiaceae bacterium | reverse complement strand
TTCTTCAGGAAGGTCAGCGTCTCGACGTTCTGTGTGGAGTTGATCGCCCACTTGCCGTCGGTCTTCCAGTCGCCGCCGTTGTTGAACAGCCACATCGAGAACTCGCCCTGCGACTCCTCGGGGCCCAGCGGAAGCGCGTAGCCGACGGTGCCGTCACCGAGCGCGGTGACCTTCTTGGCGGCCGCCTCGAGTTCGGCCCAGGTCTTCGGGGCGGCGGTGACGCCGGCCTTGGTGAACAGGTCGGTGTTGTAGAACAACGCCCGCACCGAGGAGAGGTCCGGGAAGCCGTACATCTTCTCGTTGTAGGTGCCGCTCTTGACGAACGCGTCGAGGATGTCGCTCTTCACGCTCGAGGAGAGCACCTCGTCGCTGTTGTAGAGCAGACCGTCCTTGGCATAGCTCGCGTAGGCGTTGAGGTTGAGGATGTCCGGCGCCTGGTTGTTCTGGATCATGGTGCTGGTCTGCTGGTCGATGTTGTCCCAGCTGACCACCTGGACCTTGAGCTCGACCCCGGTCTTCTCCTGGTACGTCTTGGCGAAGGCGTCCCAGAAGGCCTTGGTGTGGTCCTTGGAGTACTCGGCCGCCACCAGGCTGATCGAGGTGACCTTGTCGGCGCTGCCCGAACCGGAGGTGTCGGCCGAGCTCGCGCCGGTGCCGCCGCCGCACGCGGCCAGGGTCAGGCCGAGGGCACCGACCATGCCGATGAAGCCGACAGTGGTGCGCTTCGTCATGGATCGCTCCTCATTGAGTGTCAGTGATCTTCAGCGCGCCAATGATGATTGAATGAGCGCGATTGGTGGCCTAGTCAAGCACAAGTTGAACAACGGAGAAACCGGTTCTGATGACGATTGCGCATCGGAACAGCACCGCGTTCACGACCCGGCGTCCGCTACCTCCCGGTCGGCGGCGACCCGCACGATCTGGGTGCCCGCGGCGGCGAAGTGCTCGAGTTCGCGCTCGTCGGCCGAGTCGTCGGTGACCAGGGCGTGGATCGCCGCCGGGGCACAGATCCTGGCGAACGCGGTCCGTCCTACCTTGCCGCCCTCGGCGGCCACCACCACCCGGTCGGCGCGGCGCGCCATCAACGCCGAGATACCGGCCTCGTCCTCGTGCCGGCAGGTGGCGCCGCCCGCCGCGCTGAGCCCGTTGACACCGAGCACCGCGACGTTCAGCCAGAGCTGTTCCATCACCGAGATCGCCAGCGCGCCGGTCACCTCGTAGGACTCCGGCCGGGCCATGCCGCCCAGGCACAGACAGCGCAACTGCGGACGTAACACCATCTCGGCCGCGATGTTCAGGGCATTGGTGACCAGGGTCAGCTCACCCGGCGTCTCGCGCCGTCCGAGCTCGCGGGCCACCGCGGTGCACGTGGTGCCGCCGTTCAGGCCGACGATCCCGGATCGCGGCAGCAGCTCGGCGACCGCGGCCGCGATCCGCTCCTTGACCCCGGGGCCGACCCCGGGCCGGCCCGCCTGCCGGTAGCGGGCGGGCAGTTGATAGGCGACCGAGGTGGCCACCACACCGCCGTGCACCCGGGTGACCAGTTGTTCGTCGGCGAGCGCCGCGAAGTCTCGGCGCACGGTGGCCGCGGAGACGCCGAGTTCCGCCGCGACCTCGTCGACGTCCAGCCGCCGCCGTTCGGCCAGCAGCGCCAGCAGCACCGACCACCGTTCGCTGCGGGTCTCCGCCTGAGCCATGGGCCGTCCCTGCTCTTCCGTCCGTTGTTCGCGCAAGACTGCGCGATTAGAGTCTAAAGTCATCACACTCGCGCAACACCCGTTCATTCCTCGTCAGGAGAAGATCTCATGACATCAGCCCCGCCGCTCTCGGCCATGGCGGCCGAGGCCGCAACCCAGCCCGCCGACTGGATCACCGTCGCCGCCCGCGCCGGCGAGGTGGAACCGGTGCTGCGCAAGGGGTTACGCGTCGCGGTGCTCGGCTGCGGCACATCGTGGTTCATGGCCCAGGCCTTCGCCGGGCTGCGCGAGGGCGCCGGCCAGGGGGTCACCGAGGCCTTCGCCGCCAGCGAGCGCCGGCTCGACCGGGGGTTCCACGCCGTGGTGCTGATCAGCCGGTCGGGCACCACCTCCGAGGTGATCGAGACCCTCGACGAGGTACAGCGGCTCGGCCTGCCGCACCTGGCGATCGTCGCCACACCGGG
The DNA here is from genome assembly GCA_036758885.1 of Kineosporiaceae bacterium. Classification (GTDB taxonomy): domain Bacteria; phylum Actinomycetota; class Actinomycetes; order Actinomycetales; family Kineosporiaceae; genus DAIOVT01. The sequence goes on along the minus strand of DAIOVT010000208.1, from coordinate 4,779 downwards.
CACCCCGATCGCCGAACGGGCCCAGCACGCCGTGCTGCTGCCCGAGGTCGACGAGAGGTCGGTGGTGCAGACCAGGTTCGCCACCTCCACGCTGGCGCTGCTGCGCGCGCACCTCGGCGAGGACATCACCCCGATCGCCGACCAGGCGGCGGCAGTGCTTGCCGAGTCCGAGGACGACGCCCTGGGCGCTCTGCCGGACGCCGAACAGACCACCTTCCTCGGCCGGGGCTGGAGCATCGGTCTGGCCCACGAGGCGGCACTCAAACTGCGCGAGTCGACCCAGAGCTGGTCGGAGTCCTACCCGGCGATGGACTACCGGCACGGCCCGATCAGTATCGCCGCACCGGGTCGTACGGTTTGGGCGATGGGCGAGGTTCCGCCCGGTCTGGCCGACGAGATCCGTTCCACCGGAGCCGCTTTCGAACACCGCGAGATCGACCCGATGGCCGAGCTGGTGCGGGTGCACCGGCTCTGCCTGACCCGCGCGGCACGCCGCGGTATGGATCCTGACGCACCGCGCAACCTGACCAGGTCGATCATTCTGTCGTGACCACCCAACTGCTGACCGGCCGGGCGATCAGCGACGGACGCATCGTGCCCGAGGCAGCGGTGGTGCTGGACGGCGACCGGATCGCCTGGTCGGGCCCACGGAGCGACGTCCCGCAACACCATCGCGGCGCCACGGCACCACGGGGCTGGCGCCCCGGGCTGACCCTGCTGCCCGGACTGGTCGACGTGCACTGTCACGGCGGCGCCGGCGGCGAGTTCGGCACCGGCGAGCGGGCGTCCCGCACCGCGGCGGCGCACCACCTGGCGCACGGCACCACCTCGCTGGTGGCCAGTCTCGCCTCGCGACCGGCGAAGGAGCTGGCCGCCGCGGTCACCGAGTGCGCCACGTTGACCCGGGACGGCACCCTGGCCGGGGTACACCTGGAGGGGCCCTTCCTCTCCCTGCACCGTTGCGGCGCGCAGCGGCCGGACGCCCTGCGCGACGCCGATGCCTCCACACTGGCCCTGCTGCTCGACGCCGGCCGGATACCGGGCAGCGACCGGAACGCGTTGCTGCAGATGACCTTTGCCCCCGAACGCGACCCGCAGGGCATCGTGCCGGGCCGGTTGGCCGACGCCGGCGTGCTCGCCGCCGTCGGGCACACCGACACCGACGCCGCCACGACCTCCGCCGTCCTGCACCGGATCGGGCAGCACGCCCCCCGCGGCGGCCGGCCGCTGGTCACCCACCTGTTCAACGGCATGCCGCCGTTGCATCACCGCCGCCCCGGCCCGGTGGCCGCCGCGCTCACCGCCGCCGCCCGCGGCGAGGCGGTCGTGGAACTGATCGCCGACGGCGCGCACCTCGACCCGGCGACGGTGGCGATGGTCTTCGCCACCGTCGGCGCCCGGGCGATCGCTCTGATCACCGACGCGATGGCGGCCAGCGGCATGCCCGACGGTGACTACGAGCTGGCCGGCCAACGGGTCCGGGTCGACGACGGCATCGCCCGGCTGCGTCTCGACGGCGATGACACCGGTTCGATCGCCGGCGGTACGGCCACGCTGCTCGAGGTGCTGCGGCGCACGGTGCACGATGCCGGAGTGCCCCTCGCCGATGCCGTGCTCGCCGCCACCGCGACCCCCGCCGCCGCACTCGGACTGCCCGGCGGCAGCCTGGCCGCCGCCGGGCCCGCGGACGTGCTCGTGGTGGACGACGCCCTGCATCCGGTGATGGTGCTGCGGGCCGGCCGGCGGGTGCCCGGCCCCGGCGAGGAGCGGTGATGAACGAGCCGGGCGGGGTGATCGGGGTCGACATCGGCGGCACCCGCACCAAGGTGGCGCTGCTGGAACCATCGGGAAGGCTGCTCGACTTCACCGTCCGGGACACCCCGGCCGGCCTGGGCCGGCCGGACGGGCCCGACCCGGCCGACTTCATCGCCGGACTCGTTGCCCCGCACCGGGTCCGGGCCTGCGGGGTGGTGGTTCCGGGCATCGTCGACGATGCGGCCGGAACGGTGCACTTCGGCGGGAACCTGGGCTGGTGCGATCTCGATCTGCGCACCGCGGTGCAGGCCCGCCTCGGCCTGCCGACCTCGGTCGGGCACGACGTCCGGGCCGGGCTGGTCGCCGAGACCCGCTGGGGCGCAGCCGCTTCGAGCGGTGATGTGCTGTTCGTGCCGATCGGTACCGGTATCGCCGCGGCGATCCGGGTGGACGGTGTCATCCTGCGTGCGAGCGGCTGGGCGGGCGAGATCGGGCACGTCGTGGTGGAACCCGGCGGACCGCCCTGCGGCTGCGGCGCCCGCGGCTGCCTGGAGGCGGTGTCCTCGGCGTCCGCGATCGCCCGGGCGTACTCCGAGCAGGCCGGACGGCGACACAGCGCCGCCGAGGTGGCCGCACTGGTCGAGGCCGGCGACCCGCGGGCCGCCTCGATCTGGGACCGGGCGGTGACCGCCCTGGCCGGGGTGATCGCGGCGGTGCTGAGCGGCACCGGGATCCGGCTGGTGCTGGTCGGTGGCGGACTGGTCAACGCCGGTGCGTTGCTGCTCGATCCGCTGGCCCGGGCGCTGCGCGAACGGGTGGTGCTCGGCGATCCGGTTCAGGTGCGGTCGGCCACGATGGGCGAACGTGCCGGCGCGATCGGTGCCGCCACCTGGGCCCTCGACCTGCTGGGAACCGAACCGGGAGAGGCCGGCCGATGATCCTCACGATCACCCCGAACCCCGCGCTGGACGTCAGCTACCGGGTCGGCCACCTGGTTCCGGGCGAGAGCCACCGGGTGCAGGTCACCGGCCGCCGCGCCGGCGGCAAGGGCATCAACGTGGCCGCCGTGGCCGCCACCCTGGGCCACGAAGTGCTCGCCCTGGCGCCGTTCGGCGGGCCGGCGGGTGAGGAGGCGTCCGCCGATCTGCGACACCGCGCACTGACCCATCGCGTGGTCGCCGCCCCGGGCACCACCCGCACCACGGTGAGCCTCTACAACGAGGCCGACGACCTGACCACCCAGCTCAACGAGCCCGGCCCGCAATGGGATCGGCAGAGTTGGCGTGCGCTCACCGACGCCGTCGTGGCCGAGTTCGGCAGGTCCCGGCCACGGGTCGTCGTGGTCTCCGGCAGCCTGCCGCCCGGGGCCGAGCCCGATGCCCTGCTACGGGTGCTCGAGGCCGGCTCGTCGGCGTCCGACTGGCTGCTGGACGCATCGGGGCCGCACCTGCTGACCGCGCTGGCCGCCGTGCCGCTGATCGTGAAACCCAATCTCGCCGAGCTGATCTCGACCTTTCCCGCGCTCGGCGTCGCCGACACGGCCCGGGCCACGTTCATCGGTGCCCAGCTGCTGCAGGACCAGGGCGCCCGCCTGGTGATCATCTCCGACGGGCCGCGCGGGGTGATCGCCGTACCGCCGAAGGGCACCGGCTACCGGGTCTGGCTGCCGAATCCGTTGCGCGGCAACGCCACCGGTGCGGGCGACGCGCTGACCGCGGCGCTCGCCGCCGCGGCCGACGACGGTGCCGAACTGCTCAGCGGCGCCCACGCCGGCGCCGACCTGCCGCAGGTACTGCGGTTCGCCGTGGCGGTGGCCGCGGCCGCGCTGTACAGCCCGATCGCCGGTGACATCGATCCCGATCTGGTGCCGGCGCTGTACTCCGACGTCGTTGTGGAGGAACTGTGAGCCTGCTCAGCCTGACCGAGGCCTTCGCCGCCATCGGTGCCGCCGGCACTCCCGCGGGCGAGCCGCCGCGAGGTCTGCTGGCGGTCAACGTGATTCAGCTCGAACATGCCGAGGCGTATGTCACCGCGGCCGAGCGGACCGGCACGCCCCTGGTGCTGCAGCTCAGCGAGAACGCGGTGCGCTACCACGGCGACCTCGCCCCGATCACCGCCGCCTGCCGGGCCCTGGCGGACGTTTCGCCCGCACGACTGGTGCTGCATCTCGACCACGCCACCGACCAGACCCTGGTCGAGGAGGCGCTGCACCTGGGCTTCGGCTCGGTGATGTTCGACGCCTCGGCACTGCCGGACGCCGAGAACCGCCGGCTCACCGCCGAGGTGGCGAGCCGCTGCCACGCCGCCGGGGTGAGCATCGAGGCCGAGCTCGGCGAGGTCGGCGGCAAGGACGGCGTGCACGCCCCGGGTGCCCGCACCGATCCCGACGAGGCCGCCCGGTTCGTCACCGACACCGGCGTCGACGCCCTCGCCGTCGCCGTCGGCTCGAGTCACGCGATGACCGAACGCACCGCTCACCTGGACACCGAACTGATCACCGCCCTGCACAAGGCGGTGCCGGTGCCGCTGGTGCTGCACGGTTCCTCGGGCGTGGACGACGCCGGCATCGTCGCCGCCGTGCACGCCGGGATCACCAAGGTGAACATCGCCACCCGGCTCAATGTCGTTGCCACCCAGGCGGTTCGGGACGCTCTCACCGACGAGCGCATGGTCGACCCGCGAAAGTACCTGGGCGCCTTCCGGGCCGCGGTGACCGCGGAGACCGAACGCCTGCAGCAACTGCTGGTCTGACTCCGCCCGGCGTCAGTGGAAGAAGTGCCGGCTCCCGGTCAGGTACATGCTGATCCCGGCCGCCTTGGCCGCCTCGATCACCTCGGCGTCACGGACCGAACCGCCCGGCTGGACGACGGCCCGCACCCCGGCGTCCAGCAGCACCTGCAACCCGTCGGCGAACGGGAAGAAGGCGTCCGAGGCGGCGACGCTGCCCCGGGCCCGCTCGGCACCGGCCCGCTCGACGGCGAGCCGGCAGGAGTCGACCCGGTTCACCTGGCCCATACCGATGCC
>DAIOVT010000207.1:0-6951 GCA_036758885.1 Kineosporiaceae bacterium | reverse complement strand
GAAGACGTGCGGTTCGTCGCCCGGGTAGGCCAGGTAGTCGCCGGGGGCGAGTTCGACCGGCTCGTCCAGCGGCCCGACCCGGGCCCTGCCGGTGCACAGCACGATGTGTTCGACGGTGCCCCGGTTGTGCGGCTCGGAGATGCGCGGGCTGCCGGGTTCGCCGGAGACCAGGTAGAGGTCACGCCGGGCCCCGGGCGGTGAGGTGGAGAGCAGGGCCGAGGCGTAGTTCGCCTCGCTGGACGGGATCACCGGCGCCTCGCCGGCGCGGATCAGCCGGACCACGCGCTGCGGTGGGTCGACCAGCTGTGAGAACGGGACGTCGAGGGCGACGGCGAGCGCCCACAGCGTCTCGATGCTGGGGTTGCCCTCACCGGACTCGAGCTGGGAGAGCGTCGACTTGGCGATACCGGCCAACCGGGCGAGTTCGGACAGGCTCACCCCGGCCCGTTCGCGCTCGCGGCGCAGCGCGGCGGCGACCAGCGCCCGCGGATCGACCTCGGCCATGACGTTCCCTTCAGCGTACGATCGTTCGTCTTGACGAACGACGGTCATCCGTTCATTGTAATGGTCATGCGTTCGACATACCGATCGATCACCTCCTCGGACCTTCGCGGGATCCTGATCATCTCGGCATCGGTGTTCATCATGGGTCTGGCCTACGGCGCCTCCGCGCACTCGGTCGGGTTTCCGGTCTGGCAGATCCTGATGCTGTCCCTGCTGGTTCTCGGCGGCGCCTCGGAACTGCTCTTCGTCGGGCTGCTGGCCGGCGGCGCGGGCATCGTGACCGCGGTGGTCGCCGGGTTCGTGGTCAACCTGCGCAACGCCGCCTACGGCACCACCGCCGGGGCGGTGGTCGGCCGGTCGCCGTTCGCGCTGCTCGCCGCGCACATGGCCAACGACGAGACCGCGGCTCTGGCCCAGGCGCAGAGCGACCGGCGCCGCGCCCGGGCGGTGTTCCTGATCGGTGGCCTGTTCATCTGCGGCGTCTGGCCGATCTCGGCGGGGCTCGGTGCCCTGCTCGGCTCGGTGCTCTCCGACCCCAAGGCACTCGGCCTGGACGCCGTGCTGCCCGCCGTCCTGCTCGCCCTTGCCCTGCCCATGCTGCGCGACCGGAGCACGCTGATCGCCGCGCTGGCAGGCGCGGTGATCGCGGTCGCCGCGGCGCCGTTGCTGCCCGCCGGTCTGGCGCCGCTGGTCGCGCTGATCGGCCTGCTCACCCTGTGGCGGCCCCGGCGGCTCCGGCGGCCCGGTGCCGCCGAGACCACCGCGACGGCCGGAACCACCGAGACCACCGAGACAGCCGAGACCGTGGAGACCGTGGAGACCCAGTCATGATCATGACCACGCCACTGGACGCCGCCCACGCCGTGCTCTCGCTGCCCACCAGCACGATCACCTGGGGCATCCTGGCCCTGGCCGCGGGCACCTTCGCCGTCCGGCTGGCGGGTTTCGGCCTCGGCCGGTTCGCGACCGCCTCGCCCCGCCGCGACCGGATGCTCACCCAGTTGACGGCGGTGCTGCTGGTCGCCGTGGTGGCCACCGGCGCGCTCGGCCGGGAGGGTGATCCCGGTCTGGCCGTCGGTGTCGGCATCGGCGGTCTGGCCGCCGCACTGCGCGCGCCGCTGGCGGTCGTGGTGCTGCTCGCCGCCACCGCGACGGCACTGGTGCGGCTCTTCGTGGGTTGATCACCCTGATCGGGCCCTGAGCCCTGGCGCGTTCACCCTGATCCGACCCTGAACCCCGGGCCGCCGGGAAGCGCGCCGGCCGGGGAACCGCGTAGATTGGCGGCGCGTCGAGCATCGTGCAAGCTCGCTCGTCCCGGGTCGTTCGCGGCAGGTTCACTCAGGTCGGTTCACGGGGTGTGGTTCATGGTGCACGGCCTCGGACGCACCTGGATCGACCCGGACGGACGCGTGAGAGCCCGCAACAAGCTCAGGAGGACTGCCCCATGACCGAGCCGACCCCACTGGCGCCGCCCGCCGCCGAGGCGATGCTGGTGCTCAGCGCGCCGGACGCCCCGGCCGCCGTGGCCACCACCTCCGCCCCACGCATGGCGCCACAGGTCGAGGCAGCCGCGCTGCCCGGGCTCGACGCCAAGGTCGACGCCTATCTGGATGCGCTGATCAAGGAGGCGCCCGGCTCGCCGAACTTCGCGGCCAAGGCCGAGGACGTCCGCTCGATGGGGGACGGCGACATCCGCCGCGCCGCGGAGAGCTCGAACACCCTGCTCAAGTCGCCGGTCAAGGCGCTGCAGGAGGGCGGCCTGGCCGACGGTTCGAAGATCGGCAAGACCCTGGTCGAGCTGCGCCGCACCGTCGAGGACCTCGACCCCTCGGGCGCCAAGGGCGCCAAGAAGGTCTTCGGCATCCTGCCCTTCGGCGACAAGATCGAGGACTACTTCCGCAAGTACCAGAGCGCGCAGAACCACCTCGACGCGATCCTGAACGCGCTCTACAACGGCCAGGACGAGCTGCGCAAGGACAACGCCGCGCTCAACCAGGAGAAGAAGCAGCTCTGGGAGACCATGGGCCGGCTCAACCAGTACGTCTACATCGCCGAGCGGCTCGACGCCCGGCTCGCGGCCGGCATCAGCGAACTGCAGGCCAGCGACCCCGAGAAGGCCAAGGCGCTGCAGCAGGACGTGTTGTTCTACGTGCGCCAGAAGCACCAGGACCTGCTCACCCAGCTCGCCGTCTCGATCCAGAACTACCTGGCGATCGACGTGGTGATCAAGAACAACATCGAGCTGATCAAGGGTGTCGACCGGGCCTCGACGACCACGGTCTCGGCACTGCGGACGGCGGTCATCGTCGCCCAGGCGCTGGGCAACCAGAAGCTGGTGCTCGACCAGATCACCGCGCTGAACACCACGACGTCCGACATGATCCAGCGCACCAGCGAGATGCTGCGGGACAACTCGGTCAAGATCCAGGAGCAGGCGGCGTCCGCGACCATCGGGCTGCCACAGCTGCAGGCCGCGTTCGCGAACATCTACCAGACCATGGACGCGATCGACACGTTCAAGGTGCAGGCACTGGACACCATGGCGACCACGATCGGCACCCTGGAGACCGAGGTCTCCAAGTCGCGGGAGTACCTCGATCGGGTGCAGAAGCGTGACGAACGGATCGCCGCGGGCTCGCTCGACCTGCCCGGGGGCCGGGTCTGAGCAGGGCTCCGGGGACGGTTGGCGGCAGCGACTCGCGAAGAACGACGGCGGAACGGTTCGGACACATGGGACTCAGGGACTGGTGGGGGTCGCTGCGCGGGCAGGAGAGGCGTCCCGAGCCGGCGACGGACGAACTGCTGCTGCCTCGGCCGCCGACCACCGACGAGCTGATCACCAAGGTCGGCGAGATCGAGTCGGACATTCTGGAAAAGGCTGCACAGCAACGGGTCTCGGCCGTCGTGGCGGTGCGGGTGCGAGACATCTGCGAGACCGTCCGGGACGTTCTGCCGCGGCTGGACCAGCTCGGCGGGGCCGGCGCCCGGGACGCGCACTCGGTGATGTCCACGGTGACCAGCTACCTGCCCGAGGCGCTCGGCACCTATCTGCGGCTGCCCCGTGACTACGCCGACAACCGCGCGGTGGCCGGCGGCAAGACCTCGCTGATGGTGCTGGTCGACCAGCTCGATCTGCTCGCCGTCACGATGGACAAGATCCTGGACGCCGCCACCCAGCGCGACGTGCAGGCGCTGATCGTGCACGGACAGTTCCTCAAGGAGAAGTTCGGCCAGAGCTCGCTCGACACCGACGGACCGTTGGGCGGGCTGGGGGGGATGCCATGAGTTCGCTCGAAGAGGCCCTGACCGACCTGGTCGAGGCGGGGCAGGAGGCCGGTCTCGACCCGGCCGCGGTGCGCACCGAGGGCCTCGCCTTCGCCGCGACACTCGCCGAGGCGTCCCTCGGCGCGCCGGCCGCCTGGGCCGGGGTGGCCGGGGACGGCGCCAACACCCAGGCGTTCTTCGACGCCGCGAGCAAGGCCCGGCGCTGGCGCGGGGCACCGACCGATGCCCTGTCCGGGCTGATCGCGTCGTCCTCACCCCATGTCGCGGCCTACGCCCGGGCACTGGTCGAGGTGAGCTCGGCGGCCGCGGCGCTGGGGGAGCCGGCCCTGTCGGCGATCGGCAACAGTGCCGCCGCGGCCTCGGCCCAGCTACAGGCGGCGGGGATGGCGGTGCGGGCGCCGTCCTCGATCACGACTTCACCGATCACGTCGTCACCGGGTTCGCTGCCGGGGGCGATCACGCCGCCGCTGCCGGTGGACCCGCGGCTGCTCGAACAGTTGCAGATCACCCACGGGATCACGCTGCCGCCGGGCACGACCGGTACCCCGAGCCTGCCCGGCGGAACCGACGGGACCGGCGCGACTCCCGTCGACCCGGCGGCGCCGCAGGCTCCGCCCGGCCAGGCCCAGCCACCGGGTTCGACCGCCGAGGCGGTCCCCCCGCAGCCGGAGAAGACCCTCGAGGAACTGCTCGCCGAGCTCGACGACCTGATCGGTCTGGAGACGGTCAAGGCCGAGATCCACCGCCAGGCCCAGGTGCTGCGGGTCGAGCAGTTGCGCGCCGAGGCGGGCATGAAGAAGGCCACGATCACCCGGCACCTGGTGTTCGTCGGCAACCCCGGCACCGGCAAGACCACGGTGGCCCGGTTGCTGTCCGGCATCTACCGGGCCCTCGGCCTGCTCAGCAAGGGCCAGTTGGTCGAGGTGGACCGGTCCGAACTGGTCGCCGGGTATCTCGGCCAGACCGCGATGAAGACCGCCGAGGTCACCGCGAAGGCGATCGGTGGCGTGCTGTTCATCGACGAGGCGTACAGCCTGGCCGGTGACCAGTACGGCCAGGAGGCGATCGACACCCTGGTCAAGGAGATGGAGGACCACCGCGACGACCTGGTGGTCGTGGTCGCCGGCTATCCGGGCCCGATGGCCTCGTTCATCGCCGCGAACCCCGGCCTGGCCAGCCGGTTCCGCACCACCATCCCGTTCCCGGACTACACCGACGACGAACTGGTCGCGATCTTCGAGCGGCTGGTCACCGGCGCCGACTACACCCTGGCCAAGGGCGCGAGCGACGCGTTCCGGCTGGTGCTCGCGGGCCAGTTGCGCGACGAGACGTTCGGCAACGGCCGGTTCTCACGCAACCAGCTCGAGGCCGCGATCGGCCGGCACGCCTGGCGGCTGCGGGACGTCGAGAAGCCCACGCCCGAGCAACTGGGCGAGCTGCAGCCGGAGGATCTGCTCGACCACCCGGAGGAACTGCAGCCTCCCGAGTCACTGGGGGAGTACGAAGCGTCAGAATCCGGCGATGCACCGGACGATGTCGGTGCGACGCTGCACAATGAGCAGCCGACCGAAGGTTCGCTGGTCTCGATCGGCCGTTCGGCCGATCCGGCACCTGCCTCTTCGGGTGAGGAAGCGCCGAGCGAACTGATCACTGAGCCGACGACTGAGCAGACGGCTGAGCCGATGACTGAACCGATGACTGAACCGATGACTGAACCGATGACTGAACCGACCACTGAAGGAGGGCAGCCCCGATGACCGCCGGACCGACGGCCCCAGCGCCACCCGGCACCCAGCCCGTGGCCCCCGGATCGATCCTGCCCGCCCCGGGTGGCGCACCCGGTGGTGCGGTCGCTCCCGGGTCGGCCGGATCGGTCGGGTCGATCCTGTCCCGCGGTCTCGAGGGCACCCCCGGGCTGCTGCGCAAACTCGCCGCGCTGGCGGTTGTGGCCAGTCTGTTGTTCGGCGCCGTCGGGGCGCTGGCCTTCCGCGGCTGGCACGGCGCGCTCAGCGATGCCCGGGCCCAGGCCGCCCAGATGGTGCGCATCCAGACCGTGCAGAACGACCTGGTCAAGGCCGATGCCGCGGCCACCACCGCCTACCTGCAGGGCGGGGTCGAGTCGACGGCGCTCTCGGCGACCTACGACGCGGCGATCACCGAGGCCGCCACCCTGCTCGCGGAGGCCGCGGCGACATCCGCGGACGTCGAGCAGCTGACCGTCGCCAACGCCGGGCTGGCCGACTACACCGGTCTGATCGAACAGGCCCGGGCCAACAACCGGCAGGGCCTCCAGGTGGGTGCCGCCTACCTGCGTCAGGCCGGCACCGTGCTGCGCGGCGACATCGTGCCCGCGCTGGAGAGCATCTCCTCCTCCGCCGAGCGGCGGCTCTCCTCCGACTTCCGCACCCTGAACATCTGGACGGCGGTGCTCGCGGTCGGCTCGTTGCTGGCGCTGGCCGGGCTGGTCGCCGCCCAGGTGGTGCTGGCCTCGCGGACCAAACGCCGGATCAACCTGCCGCTGGCGGTGGCCACCGGGTTGCTGCTGCTCGCCGCGGCGCTCTCCACGGCGGTGCTGTTCAGTACCGCGAACCGGGTGCAGTCGGCGGCGGACGGGCCCTACCAGGTGTCGGCGAACCTGGCCGATGCCCGCACCGCGGCCTTCGACGCCAAGTCGCAGGAGAGCCTCGGCCTGATCGCCCGGGGGAACGCGGCGTCCTTCGAGAGCACCGCGCAGTCGCAGCTGGCCCGGGCGAACGCCGACCTGAAACGGATCGGCTCGACCGATGCCGATCCGGGCACGGTGGCCACCGCGCTGAACGCCTGGGCGGCGCAGCACACCCAGGTGCGCAAGCTGGACGACGGGGGGTCCTGGGTGCAGGCCCGCAACCTGGCGATCGGCAAGTCCCAGGAGACCTTCGCGGCCTTCGACGACGTCTCGGCGAAGGCGCTGGACGCCTCCGCCGCCCAGGTCGACTCGGCGCTCGGCTCCGGCGGCGTCCTGCAGAGAGTTCTTGGCTGGGGCATTCTCGCGCTCGGCATCATCGCCGCGATCGCGTCCCTGACCGGCATCTCCGAACGACTCCGGGAGTACCGATGAGGGAGTACCGATGAGCAAGAGAGGCCTGCCGGCGCTGGCCGTCGGTCTGACCGCGGGGCTGCTGG
>DAIOVT010000206.1:0-6951 GCA_036758885.1 Kineosporiaceae bacterium | reverse complement strand
GACCAGCAGCAGGCCGAATCCGATCCCGCCGACGACAGCCCACACTCGCTGACCGCGGATGGTCTCCACCAGCGAGTCGGCCGCGTCGACGCCGATCAGCATCAGCACGAAGAGGAACAGCATCAAGATCGCGCCGGTGTAGACGATGATCTGCACCACGAACAGGAACGGGGCGTCCTGGGCGGCGTACTGCACCGCCAGCGAGATCATCACCACCGCCAGGCACAGGGCCGAATGGACGGGCTTGCGGGACAAGATGATGCCCAGCGCGGCCAGCACCATCACCGGCGCGAGCAGCCAGAAGGCCACCTGGGGGCCCGTCACCAACGGGATGAGCACAGTCATCGGTTCGCCTTCTCCCGCTTCTCGGCTTCCTTGGCAGCGCGCTTTCGCTCGTTCCAGCCCTTGATGCCCTGATTCGGGACCGGTGGTCGCCAGCCGCTGATGTCCCCCGCCCGGTCGTCGGGCTTGCCGTTGCCGGGCAACCCGAGGAAGTAGGCCTGCTCGTCCGGTCCGAGTCGGCGTTCGTGCGGGGCCGGCTCCATGCCGGGGAGCAGCGGGCCGAGCAGCTCGGACTTCTCGTAGATGAGCTTGGCCCGGGTGTCGTCGGCCAGCTCGAATTCGTTGGTCATGGTCAGTGCCCTGGTGGGACACGCCTCGATGCACAACCCGCAGAGGATGCAGCGCAGGTAGTTGATCTGGTAGACGCGCCCATAGCGCTCACCCGGCGAGTAGCGCTCGCCGTCGGTGTTCTGGGCGCCCTCGACGTAGATGGCATCGGCCGGACAGGCCCAGGCGCACAGCTCGCAGCCGACGCACTTCTCCAGACCGTCGGGCCAGCGGTTGAGCTGGTGACGTCCGTGGAACCGGGGCGCGGTCACCTTCGGGGCAACCGGGTAGTCCTGCGTGAACGTCTTGCGGAACATCGTGTTGAACGTCACGCCGAAACCGGCGATCGGGTCGAAGACTCCCATCAGGACTGCTCCTCTCGGGTCGTCTGGTCTGAGGTCGCCCGGTCTGGGGCGGGCATCGGTCTGGCGGCACGGCGGGGGGTCGTCGTTTCGGTGGCCTCGCCCTCACCGACGAGCACGTCAGCCAGTTCCGGCAGCTGTTGGTTGCCCTGGGGGGGCACCGGGAAGCCACCGGCGAAGGCGTCGAAGGGCCCGTCCGGCACGGTCTCGACCGGCGACTTGTCTTCCTTGCCGCCGACGAAGGCGAACACGATCAGCACGATCAAGATGACTGCCGCGACCACCCAGAAGGCCGGGGTGGAGAACCAGCCCTCACGGTTGCCCATCCGGAAGGCGGCCACGGCCATCAGCCAGACCAGAGCGATCGGGATCAGATACTTCCAGCCGAAGCTCATGAACTGGTCGTAGCGCATCCGCGGCAGGCTGCCGCGTAGCCAGATGAAGATGAACAAGAAGCCCAGCACCTTGATGGTGAACCAGAGCAAGCCCCACCAACCCTGATCCAGACCGGGAATCAGGTTGAACGGCAGCGGCGCGTGCCAACCGCCGAGGAACAAGGTGGTGGCCAGCGCCGAGACCGTGATCATGTTCATGTACTCGGCCATGAAGAACATGGCGAAGCGCATCGAGGAGTACTCGGTGTGGAAGCCGCCGACCAACTCGCCTTCGGCCTCCGGCAGGTCGAAGGGTGCCCGGTTGGTCTCGCCGACCATCGAGATCAGGTAGATCACGAAGGACGGGATGAGCATCAGGCAGTACCACATCGGGAAGCGCATGCCGAAGATCTCGAAGTTGGGCACCGCCTGGGCGGCCACGATCTCCGAGGTCGACAGCGAGCCCGCGTAGAGGAACACCCCGACCAGGGCCAGGCCCATCGCGATCTCGTACGAGATCACCTGGGCGCTGGAGCGCACCGCACCGAGCAGCGAGTAGGTGGAGCCGCCGGACCAGCCGGCCAGCACGATGCCGTACACGCCGATCGAGGCCAGCGCCACGATGAACAGCACCGAGACCGGCAGATCGGTGACCTGCAGCGGGGTGCTCATGCCACCCGGCAGCGGCACCAGCCCGGCCATCGGGATCACGCAGAACACCGTGACGGCGGGAATCGCCATCACGAACGGCGCCAGCATGAAGACGACCTTCTCCGCGTTCTTCGGCGTGAAGTCCTCTTTGAACATCAGCTTCATGCCGTCGGCGAGCGACTGCAGCAGACCGAACGGACCGTTCATGTTCGGTCCCTTGCGGTGCTGCATGAAGGCCACCACACGGCGCTCGTACCAGATCGTGAACAAGGTCATGACCAGCAGGAAGACCAGGGCGAAGACCGCCTTGAGGATGATCAGCCACCACGGGTCGTGCGAGAACAAGTCCAAAGACCAGTCGTTCATCTCATGCCCCTTCGATCCGTACGGGATCGCCGGCTGCGGCCGCCAGGTGCTCGGCGACGTCGTGCCCGCGAGGTCGGGTCGGTAGCCAGACCACGCCTGGCACCATGTCAACGGCCAGCTCGACCGGCAGGGTGATCGAACCGTGGTCGTTGCTCACCGTGACGCGGTCGCCGATGCCGGCGGCCTCGGCCGTGTCCGGGCTGAGGATGGCGACCGGCGGCTTCCCGGTGTCGAGCAGGTACGGCTCGTTTGCGACCGCCGAGCTGCGGTCGATGTGCAGCCGCCAGGTGGCGAGCAGCACCTCCCCGGCGCCGGGCACGGCGGCAGCGGCCGGACCGGCCGACGGTGCCGCGGCGCGATCGCCCGTCCAGGCGCCCAGCTCGATCAGCTCGGCCCTGGCCTGAGCGGCGGTCCGCAGCCCGAGCGGCTTGCCGAGACCATCGGCCAGGGCGGCCAGCACCCGCAGGTCGCTCATCGAGCTCGGCTTGGAGAACACCGCGTTGAACGAGCGCTCCCGGCCCTCCCAGTCGACGAAGGTGCCGGAGCGCTCCTCCATCAAGGAGACCGGCAGCACCACGTCGGCACGCTCGGTGACCTTGGAGGCCCGGGTCTCGATGCTGACCACGAACCCGACCTGCTCCAGGCCTTCGAGGGCGGCTTCCGGATCGAGCAGATCGCCCGGGTCGACGCCGGCCACGATGAGTGCGCCGAGCTCATTGTCGCTGGCCGCCAGCAGCATCTCGTCGAGGTCGCGGCCCGGTTCGCTCGGCAGGCTCCTGCTCCCCCAGGTCGCTGCGACATCGACCCGCGCGGCGGCGTCGAGGACGGGGCGGCCACCAGGCAGCAGATTCGGCAGACAGCCGGCCTCGATCGCGCCCCGGTCACCGGCGCGACGCGGCACCCAGGCCAGTCCGGCGCCGGTGCGCTCGGCCAGGTCGCTCACCGCGGTGAGCGTGCCGCCGGACAGCGCCGCGCGCTCGCCGACCAGGATGATCGTCTCCGCGTCCGGGGTCAGTCCGCCCAGATCCGCCAACGCCTCGGCCTCAGCACCCGGCGAGGTGGCGATCAGTGTCGCATTGAGTTTGTGGTTGCCGTTGCTCAGGTACGGCGCGACGGTCGCGACCTGGAGGCCGCATCTGCGCACCGCTTTGCGGAGCCGCAGGAAGATGGCTCCGGCTTCCTCCTCCGGCTCGAAGGCGACCAGCAGCACCCGCTTGGCCCGCTCCAGCTGCGCATAGGTGACGCCGAGGCCGGTGCCGGCCACCGCGTGCGCCAGGAAGTCCGCCTCTTCGCTGCTGTGCGGACGGGAACGGAAGTCGATGTTGTTGGTGCCGAGGATGGCCCGGGCGAACTTCGAGTACGCGTACGCGTCCTCCTCCGTCAGCCGACCTCCGGTGAGCACGCCGACCCGGCTGCCAGGGCTCGCCTGCCGCGCCTGCGGATCGTCCGGATCTGCCGGCGGGTTCATGGCCGCTCGCAGTCCCCGCACCGCGACGTCGATGGCCTCCGGCCAGGAGGCCGCGCGCAGCACCGAGCTGCCGTCCTCGGCGGTGTCCCGGATCAGCGGCCGGGTCAGTCGATCGGTCCCCCGGCCGTACATGAAGGCGAACCGGTCCTTGTCGGTCACCCACTCCTCGTTGACCTCGGGGTCGTCGCCGGCCAGTCGGCGCATCACCTGACCGCGCCGGTAGTCGACCCGGATCGCCGAGCCGCAGGCATCGTGCTCGGCGATGCTCGGCACCGACACCAGGTCGAAGGGCCGGGACCGGAACCGGTAGGACGAGCCGGTCAGCGCACCGACCGGGCAGATCTGGATCGTGTTGCCCGAGAAGTAGGACTGCAGCGGCTCCTTCTCATAGATCCCGACCTGCTGCAGCGCGCCGCGCTCGATCAGCGCGATGAACGGGTCGCCGGCCACCTGCTCGGAGAACCGGGTGCAGCGGGCGCAGAGCACGCAGCGCTCCCGGTCAAGCAGGACGTTCGCCGAGATGTTGATCGGCTTCGGGTAGGTCCGCTTGACATCGTGGAACCGGGTCTCGGCGTAGCCGTGGGACAACGCCTGATTCTGCAGCGGGCACTCGCCGCCCTTGTCGCAGATCGGGCAGTCCAGCGGGTGGTTCATCAGCAGGAACTCGAGGATCCCGTGCTGTGCCTTGTCGGCCACCGGCGACGTGACCTGGGTCTTGACGACCATGCCGGGTGCGACCTCGAGGGTGCAGGAGGCCTGCGGCTTCGGGAAGCCGCGTCCGTTCCCGGCATCGGGCACCTCGACCATGCACTGCCGGCAGGCACCCACCGGATCCAGCAGCGGGTGGTCGCAGAACCGTGGGATCTCCGTTCCGATCAACTCCGCGGCGCGGATCACCAGGGTGCCCTTGGGCACACTGACCTCGACATCGTCGATGGTCAGCGTGACCAGGTCCTCGCGCTTCTCCAGGTCCTGCCCTGAGTTGGCTGTCACGGTCATGAGCGGAGCCTCTCGGGAGTGCAGGAGCGATTCTGGGCGACGCGCCCGCGAGTGAAGCGCGCTGACGCAGCAGAGTCGTCGCACAGAATCGCGACGAACGAGCGAGACCTCGCGGAGCTCATGACCGCGGAGCGCGGAGCGCGACCATTCAACAGAGTCATGCCGAGGCTCCTTCCCGAACGAAGATCGAACTGCGCTCGTACGGGAACAGCTCCCAGGCCGGGGTGTGCATCCCGGCCTCGAACTCCTCCCGGAAGTACTGGATGCCCGAGGTGATCGGGGAGGTGGCACCGTCACCGAGAGCACAGAACGCGCGACCGAGGATGTTCTCGCACAGGTCGAGGAGCTTCTCGATATCGCCCTCCTCGCCCTTGCCGGCCTCCAGCCGCTTGAGGATCTGCACCAGCCACCAGGTGCCCTCCCGGCACGGGGTGCACTTGCCGCAGGACTCGTGTTTGTAGAACTCGGTCCAGCGCAGCACCGTGCGGACCACCGAGGTGGTCTCGTCGAAGCACTGCAGCGCCTTGGTGCCGAGCATCGACTTCACACTCGCCACGCCCTCGTAGTCCAGTGGGATGTCGAGGTGCGCATCGGTCAGCATCGGTACGGACGAGCCACCCGGCGTCCAGAACTTCATCTGGTGCCCCTCGCGCATGCCGCCGGACAGGTCCAGCAACTCCCGCAGTGTGATGCCCATCGGCGCCTCGAACTGTCCGGGACGAGCCACGTGTCCGGACAGCGAATAGATCGTCATCCCCTTGGACCGCTCGGTGCCCATCGAGGAGAACCATTCCGCGCCGTTGCCGATGATGCAGGGCACCGAGGCGATCGACTCGACGTTGTTGATCACCGTCGGGCAGGCGTACAGACCCGCCACGGCGGGGAACGGGGGCCGCAGCCGAGGCTGGCCCCGGCGACCCTCGAGCGAGTCGAGCAGCGCGGTCTCCTCGCCACAGATGTAGGCGCCGGCGCCGGCGTGCACGACGATCTCCAGATCGAAGCCGGTGCCCAGGATGTTCTTGCCCGCATAGCCGGCGGAGTACGCCTCGCGCACCGCCTGCTGCAGGCGGCGGATCACGTGCAACACCTCACCGCGGCAGTAGATGAACGCGTGCGAGGCCCGGATCGCGTACGAGGCGATGATCACGCCCTCGACCAGCGTGTGCGGCGAGGCCATCATCAGCGGGATGTCCTTGCAGGTGCCCGGCTCGGACTCGTCGGCGTTGACCACCAGGTACTTCGGATTCGGGTTGTTCTGCGGGATGAAGGACCACTTCATGCCGGTCGGGAAGCCGGCGCCGCCACGACCGCGCAGCCCCGACTCCTTGACCTCCGCAACCACGGCGGACGGTTCCATCGCGAGCGCCTTGCGCAGCGCCTGGTAACCACCACGACGCTCGTAGTTGTGCAGCTTCCACGCCCGCTCGTCGCCCCAGTTGGCACTGAGCACCGGGGTCAGCACGTCAGTCATGGTTCTCCTCCCCCCTCGAGTCACCATCGGGTGCCGGCGCAGGTGGTGCCGTCCAACCCTTCTCTTCGGCGATCTGCAGTCCAAGCAGCGACTCCGGACCGGCGGCCGGGCCCTCGTCGACCCGGTTGTCGGAGAAACCGGCGAGCACCCGCTCGGCCTCACGCCAGCTGGAGATCCGCGCCCCCCGGGTCGCGGTGACCTCCTCGCCGGCGCGAAGCGCATCGACGACCGCACAGGCGCTCTGCGGCGTGGCGTTGTCGAAGAACTCCCAGTTGACCATCATCACCGGAGCGAAATCGCAGGCGGCGTTGCACTCCAGGTGTTCCAAGGTGATCGCACCGTCGTCGGTGGTCTCGTCATTGCCGATCCCGAGGTGCTCCTGCAGGGTGGCGAAGACCTCGTCGCCGCCCATCACCGCGCAGAGCGCAGTCGTACAGACGCCGACGTGATGCTTGCCCATCGGACGTCGCTTGTACATGGTGTAGAAGGTCGCCACGCCGCTGACCTGGGCGGTGGTGATGCCGAGCACCTCGGCGCACACCTCGATGCCCCGCGGAGTGATCCGGCCGTCGACACTCTGCACCAGGTGCAGCATCGGCAGCAGCGCCGAGCGCGACTGCGGATAGCGGGCGGCGATCAACTCCAGCTCGG
>DAIOVT010000205.1:964-6966 GCA_036758885.1 Kineosporiaceae bacterium | reverse complement strand
GGCCTGCACCTCACGCTGCTGCGCGATGGTCTCCAGCCAGCGTGACATCAGGTACTGACGCACGGTCCGGGCCAGCGCCAGGTACTGGTCGTTCACCGATGAGCGCGACAACGCGACGCCCTGCCCGGTGTTCAGCTCACGCAGGAACTCTCGGACGAACGCATCAACCGTGTGCGCGGCACCGGAAACCGGTGCCAGCGCGAGCGGATGTGTCGGCGGGAACACCGGTCCGAGCGGCCCCCGGCGCCGGGGCGGGGTGTCGGCGGGCTCCACGGCCGAAGGTCCGGTGGACGTCTCGTTGGTCAGGGTCACGTCAGCACTCACACGCCCCACCGTATTTACCCAGCGCGACGAGTGGTGTCTTCTCGGCGAGTTCGAAACGTCATGTCGCCGACAACACGCTCCTGTTTCCCGGCGAAGCCACCGGTCATTCGGTGGCGAAGGTGACGGTGATCGAGGTGAACCCGGCCTGCGAGAGCAGCGCGGTCAACATCGCCCGGGTGTTCTCCTCGGCCCGCTTGCGCAGGTCGTCCGACTGCGTCGCCGCGGTGGCAAGGCGCTGCTGGGCGAGCCGGTAGAGCGCGGCGGTGTCCTGACTCGTGCCGGCGCCCGACCCCAGCGCCTCCTGCAGACGCTCCTTGAGCCCGCGCTGCCGGTCGGCGACATAGCTGCGGTTCAGGTCGAGGGCGGGTGCGGCGAGCGAGACGGCGGGCAGTTCGATCGAGATCTCGGTGCGGTCGGCGTTGGTGGTCACGTTGCCCGACTCGATACCGGCGAAGTCGACGGTGGCGTCCACCGATCCGGCCGCGACGAAGATGGTGCGCTCCCCCGCCAGGAACGACGGCAGGTTGGTCACGTCCCTCTCCTGGTCGACGACGACCTCGTAGTAGCCGCTGGCCGCGTGATAGCTCTTCAGGTCGTTGAGCGACTTCAGCACCGGAGCACCGGAGCGGTCGATCGTCTTCTCCTGGAACGGGTTCAGCGCGCTGAGCGACTTCCCGAACATCCAGCCCAGGGCCACCGTGCCGCCGGCCAGACCGACCAGTACGGCGAGCGCGATCGCGGCCATCTTCATGCCCAGGCCCAGCCCACGGTCCTGGGTCCGGGCGTCCTTCCCGGGCCGAGCCGCGGGCACGGTCGCGGACGGCGCTCGGCCGGCGGCTCGATCAGAACCCGAGGACGGCGCCGGGTCGTCGTCGAAGGAGATCACCCGGGGGGTGGTGGGCGGTCCGGTCGGCAGCGCAGTGCCTCGGGACTCGGAGTCGAAGATGGCCGGCGGTGGTCCGGGGACCGGAGCCGGCACCGGGTCGGCCGCCGGAGCGGGGCTCGGCACCGGAGCGGGGTCGGGGTTCGGGTCGTCGGCCAGGAACTGCGCCGCCTCGTCACTGAGGTCGCGACCGGAGTCACGATCGAGATCACGGTCGAGATCACTGCGTCGATCGGGCATCGGGTCCCTCCCGCCTCGCGAAGCATCCATCATGCCAGCCGGTCATGATCACACACTCTTGACCGCGGGCCCGGATCCACAGCCGGATCTCGCGGCCGCAGCAACTAGCCTGTGCCAATGCCGCTGACCGCCAAGTACCCGACCACCTGCGGTCGCTGCCAGGGGAACATCGTCCCCGGCGACCAGATCGTTTCGCTGGACGCTTCCTCGGGCGCCCGTTGGGCGCACCAGAACTGCGCGCCCGAGGGGGCGCCGTCCACGAAGGCGGCGGGTCAGGGCGCCGCACCCGCGAGCGGCGCCCTCGAGGTCTACACGGACGGCGCCTGCTCGGGCAATCCGGGGCCGGGCGGCTGGGCCTGGGCCACCCGCGACGGACGGCAGGGCGCCGGCAGCGCTCCGGCCACGACGAACCAGCGGATGGAGATCCAGGCCGCGCTCGAGGCGGTGCGGGAACTGAGCGATTCGCCGCTGGTCGTGGTCAGCGACTCGACCTACGTCGTCAACTGCTTCAAGCAGCGCTGGTGGGTGAACTGGCTGGCCAAGGGCTGGGTGAACAGCGCCAAGAAGCCGGTCGCCAACCGCGACCTGTGGGAGCCGCTGATCGACCTGGTCCGCGAGCGCGGGGACGTCGAGTTCCGCTGGGTCAAGGGGCACTCGGGCGACGAGATGAACGACCGGGTCGACGCCCTCGCCGTGGAGCAGGCACAGCTGATCGCCAAGTGAGCCCGGCGGGACTCACAGCCACCGGGCACCGGTCCGCCGTTCGGGCCAGGTTGCGCCGACACGGGACGCAGACACGGACGCAGACACAGGACGCATCCGCGCAAAGACGGCATTACTCGGTGGAAACCCCTCCTGACAAGGGCTTAGGCTGACCCGTTGGGCCGCGACCTTTCGCCGTCCGGGGGACTAAAGACCACACGCCAATGGTTGTCGCGCACGGTTTGCACCCCCATCCCGTCCGATGAAGAGGCACCTGCACATGTCTTCAACCTCGCCTGCCCAGGCGTCAACTCCACCGGAGTATCCCGATCACATCGATGCCGCGGTCCTGAAGATCGCGGGTGTCGTCGTGCTCGGCGCGATCATGTCGATCCTCGACATCACCGTCGTCAACGTGGCCCTGCCGGTCTTCCAGACCGACCTGGCCTCCGACCCGGCGCATCCGCTGGCCTACTCGACCGTCGCCTGGACGGTCACCGCCTACACCCTCGCCCTGGCCACCGTGATCCCGTTGACCGGTTGGGCCGCCGACCGGTTCGGCACCAAGCGCCTCTACATGGCGGCGCTGGTGCTGTTCACCGCCGGTTCGGCGCTGTGCGCCGCGGCCACCTCGATCGAGATGCTGATCGGCTTCCGGGTCGTCCAGGGACTCGGTGGCGGCATGTTGATGCCGCTCGGCATGACGATCATGACCCGGGCCGCCGGCCCGAAGCGGATGGGCCGGTTGATGGCCATCCTCGGCGTCCCGATGCTGCTCGGCCCGATCCTCGGCCCGATCCTCGGCGGCTACCTGATCGAGAAGGTGTCCTGGCACTGGATCTTCCTGATCAACGTGCCGATCGGCGTGATCGCCTTCATCTACGCCTTGTTCGCGCTGCCGAAGGACCGTCCCGAGCCGTCCCAGTCGCTCGACCTCCTCGGCGTGGTGCTGATGTCGCCGGGTCTGGCGCTGTTCCTCTACGGCATCTCCTCGATCCCCAAGCACGGCACGATCAACAACCCCGAGGTGCTGATCACCATGGCGATCGGCATCGTGCTGATCGTGGCCTTCGTGTTCCACGCGTTGCGCAAGGACCACCCGCTGCTCGACCTGCGACTGTTCCGCGACCGCAACCTGACCGTGTCGATCCTGACCATGTTCCTGTTCGGCATGGCCTTCTTCGGTGGCCTGCTGCTGGTACCCGCCTACTTCCAGCAGGTACGCGGTGAGTCGACCCTGGACGCCGGTCTGCTGGTCGCCCCGCAGGGCCTCGGCGCCATGATCACCATGCCGATCGCCGGCGCGCTGGTCGACCGGCTGCCGATCGGCCGGATCGTCCCGGTGGGTCTGGTGATCATCTGTGGCGGCATGTTCGCCCTCACCCAGATCTCCTCGACGATCAGCTACGGCGTGATCATCGCGATCCTGTTCGTGATGGGTCTGGGAATGGGCGCCACGATGATGCCGTTGATGACGACGGCACTTCGCACGTTGCACGCCTCCGAGGTGGCCAAGGGTTCGACCCTGCTGAACATCACCCAGCAGGTGGCGAGCTCGGTCGGTGTCGCCATCATGTCGGTGCTGCTGACCAACAACCTCAAGGAGCACCCGCAGGCTCTGGCTGCGATCGCTTCCTGGGCCGACAAGGACATCCTCGCCCAGATCGGCGGTGAGGCCGGCCGGCTGGCCGCCCTCGTCTTCGCGGGCGAGGCGTACTCGAAGGTCTACTGGGTGGCGGCGTTCCTCTGCCTGCTCACCCTGGTGCCGGCGCTGTTCCTGCCGCGCCGCAAGGACGCCGCCCTTGAGGGCCACCCCGAGGACAACGCCCCGGTGATCATTCACTGATCCTGTACTGATCATCATCTGAACACAGGCGTTCACCCGACCCCGGGGTGGTCATCGGCAGCTTGCCGGTGCCCACCCCGGTTCGCTTTCCGCGAAGATTCCGCCCGCCGCGACCGCCAGGCTCGCACCACATACTGCTGGAGTGACGATGAAGAATCCGACACCCGCGATCATTCTGGTCGGCCCCGAACACGGCGACGTGTTGCAGGCCCAGTTCGGCCGCTACGCCGCCGAGTACGACGTGACCCTGGTCGGTTCGGCCACCGAGGCGGTGCACCGGGCGCAGGAGATCCAGTCGGAGGGACGCCAGGTGGCGATGATCGTCAGTGAGTCGCGCTTCCCCGACGAGAACATCTATCAGGCGATGCACGACCTGCGGCAGTGCGTGCCCACGGCACGCAAAGTGGTTGCCGCGCACTGGGACCACTTCCGTGCGGACGCCGACCTGTTGCGTCCGGGGCTGGCCAAGGGCAAGTTCGACGCCTACCTGCTGATGCCCCGCGGGGTTCGCGACGAGGAGTTCCACACCGCGATCTGCGAACTGCTCTCCGACTGGGGGCAGACCGTCGCACCTCCCGAGGTGGTCAGCACCTTCATCGTGACGCCCAGCCGCGACCCGTTGTCGATGGCGCTGCGCGACTTCATGGACCGGATGGGCATGCCGAACCTGGTGGTCACCCCCGACTCGCCGATGGGTGCCAAGGTGCTCGCCGAACTCGAGCCGCAGGACCGGGCCGAGCCGCGCTTCCCGATCGTGAAGACGGCGACGATGGCGCCCTTGTCGCCGTCCAGCGTGCACGACGTGGCGATCCTGATGTACGGGCGCCCCGACGACATCGACGTCGACGACGTGGTCGACCTGGTCATCGTGGGTGCCGGACCGGCCGGTCTGGCGGCCGCGGTTTACGGTGCGTCCGAAGGGCTTTCGACAGTGATCATGGAGTCGGAGGCGATCGGCGGACAGGCCGGCACCAGTTCGATGATCCGCAATTACCTCGGCTTCCCCCGCGGTATCTCCGGCATGAAGCTGGCCTCACGTGCGCGCAACCAGGCGATCCGGTTCGGCGCCCGGTTCTTCACCGGCTGGCCGGTGACCGCGATCGAGACGGGCAAGGACGGCGCCCCGCACACGGTGGTCACCGACGGCGGCAGCGTGCGTGCCCGCGCCGTGGTGATCGCCGCCGGCGTCTCCTACCGCAAGCTGCGGGTCGAGAACGTCGACGAGCGGGTCGGCATGGGCGTCTACTACGGCAGCGCGATGTCGGTAGCACGTGAACTCGAGGGTTACGACGTCGTCGTGGTCGGTGGCGGCAACTCGGCCGGCCAGGCGGCGATCCACCTGGCCAAGTACGCCAAGTCGGTGACCATCGCGATCCGCCGCAGCGATCTGGCCGCGACCATGTCCCAGTACCTGATCAACGAGATCGCCTTCATCCCCACGATCACGGTGCGCCCGGACACCGAGGTGGTCGACGCCGGCGGTGAGGGCCAGCTCGACTGGATCGAGTTCCGCGACGTCAAGACCGGTGCCCGCGAGTTCAAGGACGCCCGGGGCCTGTTCCTGCTGCTCGGTGCCGATCCGTGCTGCCAGTGGCTGCCCGACGAGGTCGCCATGGACTCCCGCGGCTTCGTGCTCACCGGCCGCGACGCCCCCAAGCACGCATGGCAGGACGGCGTCCCCCCGGAGAGCCTGGAGACCACGGTCCCCGGCATCTACGCCGTCGGGGACATCAGGTTCGCCTCGATGAAGCGGGTCGCCGCCGCCAGCGGTGAGGGCTCGTCCGTCGTCCCCCTGGTGCACGGACACCTGGCCCGGCAGAGTTCGTCCTGACCCGGCGGCGGCTGGCATCGGGTCTGGCGGGAGCGAGCGCAGCGAGCGGGTGACCGCCCGCCCGAGGGCCGCTGGATCCACCTGACGTCCGTGTGCGGTTCGTGGGCGGGCGATTTCCGAGGGCGGCTGGCATCGGGTCTGGCGGGAGCGAGCGCAGCGAGCGGGTGACCGCCCGC
>DAIOVT010000205.1:0-864 GCA_036758885.1 Kineosporiaceae bacterium | reverse complement strand
CGATTTCCGAGGGCGGCTGGCATCGGGTCTGGCGGGAGCGAGCGCAGCGAGCGGGGGACTGCCGCCCGAGGAAACGCCCGCCCACGAACCGCACACGGACGTCCCCGAAGATCAGCGACGCTTGACCAACTCTTCGGCGATCTGGACGGCGTTGAGCGCGGCGCCCTTGCGCAGGTTGTCGCCGACGACGAACAGGGAGAGTCCCCTGCCCTCGGGGGCGGCCTGGTCGGCGCGGACCCGGCCGACGAAGACCTCGTCGCGGCCGGTCGCCTCGAGCGGGTTGGGCACCTCGCAGACCTCGACCCCGGGGGCCTTGGCGAGGATCTCCAGCGCCTGCTCGGGGGTGATCTCGCGGTCGAACTCGGCATGCACGGCGAGGGCGTGACCGCTGAACACCGGCACCCGCACGCAGGTGCCGGAGACCGGCAGGTCAGGGATGTGCAGGATCTTGCGCGACTCGTTGCGCAGTTTCTGCTCCTCGTCGGTCTCGCCGGAGCCGTCGTCCACCAATGATCCGGCGATCGGCACGACGTTGAAGCCCACCGGCACCGCGTAGACTTGGGGCGCGGGCAGGGTGAGCGCGGCGCCGTCCAGGGCCAGGTCCTTGGGGTCACCGGCGGCGTACCCGCCGCGCAGCTGGCCATCCAGCTCGACCAGACCCTTTCCGCCGGAACCGGATACCGCCTGGTAGCTGCTCACCCGCAGCCGCACCAGCCCGGCGAGGTCGTGCAGCGGCTTGAGCACCGGCATCGCGGCCATGGTGGTGCAGTTCGGGTTGGCGACGATGCCCTTGGGGATGTCGTCCAGATCCTCGGGGTTGACCTCGGAGACCACCAGCGGGACGTCGGGGTCCTTACGCCAGGC
>DAIOVT010000204.1:0-6967 GCA_036758885.1 Kineosporiaceae bacterium | reverse complement strand
TGGGACTCTCACATGTGCACGATCGTGCAGGTGGTGGTGCGTGTGATGCCCTGGACCGTCTGGATCCGGGCGATCACCAACCGGCCGAGTTCGTCGGCGTTCGGGGCCTCGACCCTGGCGATCACCTCGTAGGGACCCATCACGTACTCACACATCGTGACGCCCTTGAGGGTTGCAACGTCCCGAGCGACCTCGGAGGCTCGTCCCGCCTCGGTCTGGATCAGGATGTAGGCCTCGACCATCTCGATATCCTCCTCGGTTCGGCCAGTGGTGCCGTCCGTGAGGCGGACGAGCCTCGACACGCTACCTTGCCCGGCCCCCGCTGCGGCAGAGGGGGCGGGAGAGGGGAGGATGCCGGTGTGGTCACGCCAAATCCTGTCTCGTCCTCCGGTTCGGTACGGTCCGTCGGGTCGCCGCAGCAGCGGTTGGACCAGGTGGGTGAGGACGCCGTCGTCCGCGGCATCATCGACGGTCTGCCGGCGCCGTCGTGGCTGCTGGTTCCCCCCGGGGACGACGCCGCGGTGTTGGCTTCCGTCGAGGGCGCGCTCGTGGCCGGCACCGACACGATGGTCGAGAACGCCGACTTCCGGCGGGACTGGTCCACGGCCGAACAGGTGGGCGGCAAGATCGCCGCACAGAACCTCGCCGACATCGCGGCGATGGGGGCCGAGCCCTGGGCGCTGCTGCTGAGTCTCGCGGCTCCGCGGGATCTGCCGGTGGAGTGGACCCTGGGGCTGCGCCGTGGAGTGCTTGCGGAATGTGCCCGGGCCGGTGCGGTGCTGGTCGGCGGGGATGTGTCGGACGCCGCCGAGATCGTGCTCACCGGAACGGGCCTGGGTCGGTTTCCCGCCGGGTCGGCGCCGGTTCGGCGGGACGGCGCCCGCGTGGGTGACGTGGTGGCGCTCGCCGGTGACGTGGGCCTGTCCGCCGCCGGTCTGGCCGTGCTGGGTGCGTCCGGTGTTTCTGGTGGTGGAGCTTTTGGTGGTGGAGCTTCTGGTAGTGGAGCTTCTGGTAGTGGAGCTTCTGGTAGTGGAGCTTCTGGCGGTGGAGCTTCCGGCGGTGGAGCCACTGCCGGTGGAGCCGCCGCTGGCGTCGGAGCCGTCGTGAGTGGAGCGCCTGCAGGCGAAGCGTCTGTCGGCGTGCAAACCGGCGCCTCCCTGGACCTGGCGCTGGAGATGGTGCTGGACCTGCACCGATGGCCGCGCCCGCCCTACCCGGCCGGGGTGGTCGCCGCGCGCGCGGGTGCGTCCAGCATGATCGACACCAGTGACGGTCTGTTGCGCGACGCCGCCCGGCTGGCCATGGCTTCGAAGGTCGTGCTTGATCTGGACTCTGCCGCGTTGGCCCGGATGACGACGGGGACGGCGCCCGGTGCGGTGCTGCCGAAGGTCGCCGAGTGGCTCGAAGGTGCTGGGCGGGTGGCCGACCTGGTGCGCACCTGGCAACTTCAGGGCGGTGAGGACCATGCCCTGTTGGCCACGTTCCCGCCGGGGACTGTTCCGGAATCGTTCGTGGTGATCGGCGAGGTGCGTCCGGCTGCTCTTGCGGCCTCGGACGGCGCGGGCCGGGTCACCGACGGGGCCTCGGCGGTGCTCCTGGACGGCCGTGAGGTGACCGGTCCGCTGGGCTGGCAACACTGGACGTCGAACACCGAGCAGTGACACCAGGCTAGTAGGACGTCCGGCGACGGCACCGGGCGACGGCACCGGGGGACGGCACCGCAATGATTGGTGCTGATGACTCACTGCGGCCGGGACAAAGCTGAAACCGCGCCACCCGATACTCGGGGAGCGCGGCTTCGACGACCCTGGGTCAGCGAGTGACCTTGCCGGCCTTGATGCACGAGGTGCAGACCTGCAGACGCTTCGGCGTCCCGCCGACCACGGCCCGGATCCGCTGGATGTTGGGGTTCCAGCGGCGCTTGGTGCGGCGGTGCGAGTGCGAGATGTTGTGACCGAAGCCAGGGCCCTTGCCGCAGACGTCGCAGTTGGCAGCCACGGTGGTATCTCCTGAGTTCAGTGGATGATTCGGAAGGTCGTCGATACATGATCGACGGCGCATCCCGCGTTGGACGCGGGAACAGCCTCCACAGGTTAGCCCAGGAGTCCCTGAGCGCCCAAAACGAGACGCGGTCGAGCCCAGGTAGCGCTGAGACCGGTCGGACGGGGGGAGCTGAGCCAGGTCGGACGGGGGGGAGCTGAGCCAGGTCGGACCAGGTCAGAACGGCGCAGGGCGGCGTCGTCCGAGCGCGGGCGTTCCCGGTGGGTCCGGTCTGAGTCGCCGTGGGTTCCAGGCGGTCCGGATCTCGCGGCCGGTGGGAGTGGTCCAGACCAGGTGCCGCCCCTCATGTCGAGGGACGAAACCACAGTGGGTCTTCAAGCGATGGTGATGCCGGCAGAGAGTGATGAGATTCTCCGAGCAGGTCTGGCCGCCCGACCCCCAAGCGCAGACGTGATCGAGGTCTGTGCCCGAACCGGTACCCGTACCCGCACCTGAACCCGGGCCTGAGATCGAGATGGCGCGATGACATCCCGGGAACCGGCAGGTGCGATCCCGTGCCGCGACCACGTTGCGCGTCGACGTCGAGGGCGTGTAGGTGGGATCGTGTGCCGCCCGACCGACGCCGATGGTGCAGTCCGCGGTCGGTGACCCGGGCCGGTCGTCGTCGTAGTGGCATTGCCAGGTTGCCGCCGCGCCATGGGTTCGGATGATCTCTCGGGCGATGCCGGCCGGGATCCAACCGTTGCCCACCAGTTCGCATGACTGCTCGCTCGTTCCGAGGAGAACGGAGAGCGGGACGTGCAGGTTGATCCGGACCTGCGAGCGCCACGTGCCCATGTGTGCCGGCTCGCTGCTCTCGCCCGGTGTGATGGCCTCGCCCGGTGTGACAGCGGTGCCTTTACGGGCGATACCCGTGGAGTCGCCCGGTCGTCGCGACGAGTCATCGGTCTGTTGTGAGACGTCGGTCTGTTGTGAGTCATCGGTCTGTTGTGAGTCTGGTTCGTGGTCCAGGTGTGCCACTGGTGCGACTGGGCTGCGACCGCTCTCGGGCTCGCCTCCGGGAGGGCTCTGGCTGCTCCCTGGGTCCCAGTTGGTCAGGGTGTCCAGGACCGCTGGGTTGTCGGCCGTGCCGCTCAGCAGGTCGAGCATCACATCGACGGTGTCGGTGCCCGAGATGGCGCTCAGGCCGGTGAGCGCAGCCCGGGCCGTCTCGACGTCCTGAGCCGCCGCGGTGAGCGTCATCGACGTGAGGCCGTAGCCCCGTCGCCGGAACCGGACCCCGGTCTGCAGCAGATGCGCGGCTTCGGTCAGATCGCTGTGGTCGCGAGGTGCCCATGCGGCGATGGCTTCCTCAAGCACCCGGCGGAGCCTGGGCGTCGTGGAGTTCTCGTGCTCCACGGCGGCGATCCCGCGTCGGGCGACCCGGAGGGCCACCTGCGGATCCGTGATCGGAGCAGTGGCGTCGGAGATCACGCGCGCCCGCGTCAAGTCGATCCGGCCCTCCCAGAGCGACTCCACCACGGCTCGATGGTCCGGCCTCTCGATCGGCTCGGAGCTCCCGGGTTCCACCACGCGTGGGGACAGCAGGGCCACGTGGTGGTTCAGAGCCGTCTCGGTCATTCCGCAGACCAGAGCTGCTTCGGTGATCGCCGATCTTCGCGCCAGGTCGACCTGACGGGACGGGTCGAGGTGCGTAGGAGCCGGGGCCAGAGGGCGTTGTTCGGCGACTGACGCGCGACGGTGGGCAAGAGCTTCGACGAACCCGGCCTGCCAGACCTCGAGCGCGCGGGAGATGCGTCCGGCGGCGGCCGCGGCATCGAGCAGCAGACGCTCGGGCACCTCGGCGGCGTACTGGAGCGCGATCCGAAGCAGGACAAGCAGTTCCGGAGTGGCAGAGACGGTACCCACGGGGCCGATGGATCGGGTGATGCTCGCGAACGGATCAGCGGTAGCCAGAGCGGCCTGGAGGACTCGGGCGATCTCGGTGGCATGCGCCGGGTCTGCCTCGTCGAGGAAATCGGGCAGTTGGTCGGCAAGGGCCTGATGCGTGAGACGCAGGGCCTGGTTCTCGACCCGGAGGCGGAGCAGTTCATCGCGCGTGCTCGTATCGAGTGCGTCCGGTTGAGCCACGTCCACCGACGCGTTGCGCGCAGAGACGGTGGGCATGGCGGCACCGTCTGGGCGGGGACACGGCAAGGCTTCCACCGCCGCCGATCGGCGGCGGGGCCCGTATCGCCCGCTTGGGATGCCCGTCATGCGGCGATTCTATCGAACAAAAAGGCGAACAGCTAGACATATTCGAAAATCTGTACGAGACTTCTCGTATGACAAGTGGAGCAGAAGCCGACGTGAGGACCTCGCCGACTCAGGCGGATTCATCGAGGCGTGAGGTGGCGGCCAGGATTCGCTCGGGTGAGCTGGGCGGAGGCGGCGGTGGGCCCGACTAGCCTGAGAGCATGCTCCAGGCGATCGATGCTCGCAGTGCCCGCCGGTGGGCGATGGGCGTTCGAGCAGCGTTGGCTGAGGCCAGGCATGACCTGGACGAGATCAATGTCTTTCCGGTTGCTGACCGGGATACCGGTACCAACCTCTACCTGACCGTCGATGCTGCGGTTCGGGCCATCACCAAGCTGCCGAGAAAGGCGATGCCCAAGCAGGTTCTCGAAGCATTCGCGAACGGCGCCTTGATCGGCGCGCGAGGCAACTCGGGCATCATCACGGCCCAACTGCTCCGGGGCTGGGCCGATGTTCTCGCCGAGCGTGACGTGCTCGACGGGCCGGCGGTCAAGGAGGCTGTGCGCCGGGCTGACGAGCAGGCCTGGCGAGCGGTGGCTGAACCGATCGAGGGCACGATCCTGTCGGTGAGCCGCGCAGGTGCCCGGGCGGTGGCCCATGCGGGGGAGTCCCTGCCCGAAGTCGTTGCTGCGTTGGTGACTGCGACCCGGGAAGCGCTGGCCCGCACCCCCGAACAGCTCGAGGTGCTGCGCCACGCCGGGGTGGTCGACGCCGGGGCGCGCGGCTACCTGCTCATGCTCGAGACCTTGGACGACCTCATTCACGAAAGGCGCCGTTCAGGCAGGGAGTTGCTGCGGTCTGTGCGCACTTCTCCCCTGCTGTCCGGGCACGGGCTGACGCGTGGACGCGGGCCGGCACAGGGAACGGTGCACAGCGCGAAGCGCAACTCCGGTCCCGGTGCGGCGGGGAGTGCGCCGGGGTATGAGGTCATGTACCTGCTGGAGGCAGATGAGGCGGCAGTGGATCGGCTACGGCCCGAACTGGCACGGCTCGGGGACAGTTTGGTCGTCGTCGGAGGCGGGCGGCTGTGGCAGGTGCACGTACACGTGGACGACGCCGGTGCGGCTGTCGAGGCGGGGCTTGCTGCCGGGCCGGTGCGGCAGATCAGGGTTACGTGGTTCGGTGACCAGTGTGTGGTCGGGGGTGACCGTCAGACAGTGGGCGGCGAGGGCGGCGAGGGCGGCGAGGGCGGAGTAGCGGAGCGTGGAGGTGTGGCGGGGCTTGGAGGTGTAGCGGGGCGTGGAGGATCGGTGGTGATCTGGGCGCCGGGCGCTGAACTGGCCGAACTGTTTCGCGAGTGTGGTGGCGAGGTGCTCGACGGCGACCCGGATCGGCGGGCGTTCGTGGAGGCTGTGCACCGCACCGATCGGCAGCGGGTCGTTGTCGTGCCGAACCGGGCCGAGCTGATCGGCGTTGCTCGGGCAGCTGCGAGAACCGTTGCTGCCGAGGGGATCACGATAGACATCGTTGCGGCCGAGAACCCGGTCGTGGGTCTGGCGGCGTTGGCGGTGCACGACCCGCAACGGGATCCGTGCGTCGACATCGGCGAGATGAGAATGGCGGCGTCACGGGTGCGGGTCGGGCAGGTGAGAGTCGAGCCGGCGCGGGTGGAGCAGGCGTCGGTTGAGCAGCTGAGCGATGGGCAGCCGGTCGATGGGCAGCCGGTCGATGGGCGGCTGAGCGATGGGCGGCTGAGTGATGGGCGGCTGAGCGATGGGCAGGCGCTGGTCGGAGTGATGAACCATCCGGCCGCGCCTGATGCCGGTCATGGGCTTGGCCAGGAGGTGATGATGGCCGGCCAGGGGCTGGAGGCGGAGGAGCGCATCGTCGTCCGGGGGACCGAGTTCACCGAGGTCGCCTTCGGCGTCGTAGCTGAGTTGGTGAGCAGAGCCCCGGGGGAACTGGGCCGGGGGACGAACGCCGAAGGGCTTGCCGAACTGGTCACGCTGATCACCGGTGCGGGTGTGGAACCGGCTGCGGCGGAGGCGATCAAGACCCGGGTGGGCGAGTGCTACGCGGTCGAGGTGACGATCGTCCCCGGTGGTCAGTCCGACTCGCTGCTGCTGATCGGTGTCGAGTAGATGGCTGAGGTACGGCTGCAGGATCCGCTCAAGGCGGTGGTCGGTGCCAAGACTGCCACCGCGCTGGCCAAGAACCTCGACCTGCACTCCGTTGGCGACCTGCTCCGGCATTTCCCGCGCCGGTACCTCAAGCTCGGCGATCTGACCACGATCGCGGAACTACCTGAGGGAGAACAGGTCTCGCTGGTCGCCGACGTGACCGACGCTCGCTACCGGAAGCTGAACGGCAACCCCTGGGAAGGCGGGCGGGGCGGTGGGGCCAGTGGCAGAGGCGGACGCTCCGGTGGCCGCCCGCGGCCACGTTCGATGCTCAAGGTCACCGTGTCCGACGGTATGGATCTGCTCGAGATGACCTTCTTCAACGCCGAATGGTCGCAGGAGCAACTGCGGCCGGGGCGGCGGTTGATGTTCTCGGGCAAGGTGACCCGCTACAACGGTCGCAAGCAGCTGACCCACCCCAAGTTCGTCGATCTCGAGGGCAAGGACGCCGACAAGCTGGTCTCCGAGATCACGCCGAGCTACCCGCTGGCAGGCAGCATCACCAACACCGCACTGATCAAGTCCGTGGGTGTAGTGCTCGACCTGCTGAA
>DAIOVT010000203.1:0-6969 GCA_036758885.1 Kineosporiaceae bacterium | reverse complement strand
CGATCATCACCTCGGCGTCGGTGCGCTCTGCGCCGGCGAAGTCGCGCAGCACGAAATCGGCCGGATCCATGCGCCCCGGGGGGCGACCGATACCCAGCCGCAGCCGGCAGTAGTCCTTGGTGCCGAGCGAGGTCGAGATCGACCGCAGACCGTTGTGCCCGCCCTCGCCGCCGCCGCGCTTGAGCCGCAACTGGCCGAAGGGCAGATCGAGTTCGTCATGGACGACGAGCAACCGCTCGGCAGGCACCGAGTAGTAGCGGGTGAGCGCGACGACCTGGCCCCCGGAGAGGTTCATGTAGGACGTCGGCTTCGCCAGGATCAGCGCCGGCCCCGGCTGCCCGCCCACCGGCGGGAGCCGGACCTGTGCCACCTGCGCACGGCTGCGGTGCGCCGAGAAACTCGCGCTCAGCTCACCGGCCAGAGCGTCCAGGGCACGGGCACCGACGTTGTGCCGGTTGCCCGCGTACCCCGGTCCGGGATTCCCCAGCCCGACAACGAGCCACGGGCCCGGGCTCACTCCTCCGAGGATTCCTCGGCGGCCTCGGCGCCCTCCTCGGCCTCGTCGGCCGACTCGGCGGCCTCGAGCGCCGGGATGGTCACGTTGACGACCAGCGACTCCGGGTCGGCCGCGAGCTCGGCACCGGCCGGCAGCGCGATCTCGCCGGCGGAGATCTGGGTGCCGGCCTCGGCGCCCTCGACGCTGACCTCGATCGCCGACGGGATACTGGTGGCCTCGACCAGGATCGACAGGGTGACCTGCTCGAGGTCGACCAGGGTGCCCGGGGCCGAGTCGCCGACGGTGTGCACCGGCACGTCGACGGTGACCTTCTCGCCACGCTTGACCAGCAGCAGGTCGACGTGCTCGATCAGGCCCTTGATCGGGTGCCGCTGAATGTCCTTGGGCAGGGCCAGCTCGGTGCTGGCGCCGAGATCGAGGGTGAGCAGGGTGTTCGACTGCTTCAGCGCCATCATCGTGTCGTGGCCGGGCAGTGCCAGGTGCACGGGGTCGGTGCCGTGGCCGTACAGCACGGCCGGAACCTTGTGATCCCGTCGCAGCCGGCGAGCGGCACCCTTGCCGAACTCGGTGCGCTTCTCGGCGATGAGCTTGACCTCGGACACGTTCTCTCCTCAAGGGTGAGGCCGCGCAGGCCTCGCGTCAGGTAACGGTGTAAAGGGTTGGCGCAGCTGAACGTGCGAACGAGCACGTCAGCCGAACAGTGCTGGGGACATTGCGGGCGGCGACCTCGGTGCGGGCGGACCCGTCCGACCGGACGGACCGGATGAAGCCGGGACGACGAGGCGCGAAAGCCCCTCGTCGATCACGGTTCCGAACCGGTTGGCGAACCCTCGCCGAGGCAACCGCGCCATCGTAGCCGCGCCGGGGCGCCGACCTGAAATCAGGCCGGGATCACGCGCCGGTCAGACGTTGCCGTCGAACATCGACGTCACCGAACCGTCGTCGAAGACCTCACGGATCGCCCGCGCCAGCATCGGCGCGATCGACAGCACGGTCAGCTGCGGGAACGAACGCTCGGGCGGGATCGGCATCGTGTCGGTGACGATCACCTCGGCGATGCAGCTGTTCTTCAGCCGGTCCACGGCCGGGCCGGAGAGGATCGCGTGGGTGGCCGCGACGATCACCTTGGCGGCACCGTTCTCCTTGAGCGCCTCGGCCGCCTGCACGATCGTGCCGGCGGTGTCGATCATGTCGTCGACCAGCAGACAGGTGCGCCCGTCGACCTGGCCGACCACCTCGTGCACCTTCACCTGGTTCGGCACCCGGGGGTCGCGGCGCTTGTGGATGATCGCCAGCGGCGCCGAGAGCCGGTCCGACCAGACGTCGGCGACCCGGACCCGGCCGGCGTCCGGGCTGACGATGGTGAGGTTGTCGGCCTGCACCCGGTCGCGGACGTGGTCGGCGAGCACCGGCAGCGCCCACAGATGGTCGACCGGACCGTCGAAGAAGCCCTGGATCTGCGCGGTGTGCAGGTCGACCGAGATGATCCGGTCGGCGCCGGCGGTCTTGTACAGGTCGGCGACCAGCCGGGCCGAGATCGGTTCGCGGCCACGGTGTTTCTTGTCCTGGCGCGCGTACGGGAAGAACGGGGCGATCACCGTGATCCGCTTCGCGGAGGCCCGCTTCAGCGCGTCCACCATGATCAGCTGCTCCATCAACCAGTGGTTGATCGGGGCGCAGTGGCTCTGGATCACGAAGGCGTCGGTGCCGCGCACGCTCTCGCCGAACCGCACGTAGATCTCGCCGTTGGCGAAGTCGTAGGCGGACGTCGGCAGCAGGTGCACGCCCAACTCCCGGACGATCGCCTCGGCCAGCTCCGGATGCGCCCGGCCGCTGGCGATCACCAGACGCTTCTCGTTGATCGAGGTGATCTCGTCGGATTCTTCAGGCTCTTCAGGCTCGACGGCCTGATCTTGGCGTTGGCCGGCGAGCTGGTCGTTCATGGGTCAGGCCCCTTCGGATGACGCGGCTGCGGGGCTGGCCGCGTCCGCGGCGGCCGCCGATGCGGTGCCCGGCCTGCGCCGTCGCACCCAGCCCGAGATGTTCTGCTGTCGAGACCGTGCGACGCCCATGTCGCCCGGGGGAACGTCGTCGGTGATCACCGAGCCGGCCGCGGTGTACGCGCCGTCCCCGATGGTCACCGGAGCGACCAGCATCGAGTCGCTGCCGACCCGTACGTGGTCACCGATCGTGGTGCGGTGCTTGGCCACTCCGTCGTAGTTGACCACCACGGTCGCGGCACCGATGTTGGTGCCGGTGCCGATCGTGGCGTCACCGACGTAGGACAGGTGCGGCACCTTCGACCGGGCACCGATCGAGGAGTTCTTCACCTCGACGAAGGCGCCGATCTTGCCGCGCTCACCCAGCTTGGTGCCGGGGCGCAGGTAGCTGAACGGCCCGACGGTGGCGCCCTCGGCGATCAGGGCGCCGCTGCCGTGGCTGCGCACCACCTCGGCACCGGCGCCGACGACGCAGTCGGTCAGCGAGCAGTCCGGCCCGATCGTGGCGGACTCACCGATCTCGGTGCCGCCGTGCAGCTGGGTACCGGGCAGCAGGGTGACGTCGCGGGCCAGGCGCACCTCGACGTCCACCCAGGTGCTCGGCGGGTCGATCACGGTGACGCCGGCGCGCATCCAGCCCTCGAGCACCCGGCGGTTCAGCTCGGCGCCCAGGGTGGCCAGCTGCACCCGGTCGTTGACACCCTCGACCTGGAACACGTCGGTGGTCGCCAGCGCGCCCACCCGGCCGCCGGCGGCCCGGGCGATGCCGAGCACATCGGTCAGGTACATCTCGCCCTGGGAGTTGTCGGTGGTCAGCGCGCCGAGGCCGCGGGCGAGGGTGGCCGCGTCGAAGACGTAGATGCCCGAGTTGATCTCGCGGATCGCCCGCTGCGCCTCGTCGGCGTCCTTGTGCTCGACGATGCCCAGCACGCTGCCGTCGCCGTCGCGCAGCACCCGCCCGTATCCGGTCGGGTCGGCGACCTCGGCGGTGAGCACGGTGACCGCATTGCCCGCCTCGGCGTGCTCGGCGAGCAGCGCGGTCAGGGTCGCGGCCTGCAGCAGCGGGACGTCGCCGTAGGTCACCACGACCGGCCCGGCAGCCGGGCCACCGGCCGGGGCGGCGAGCTGCTCACCGGTACGCCGGGCGAGCTCCTCGAGACCGCACTGGACGGCGCGGCCGGTGCCCTTGATCTCGTCCTGGTCGGCGATCACGGCCTGCGGGTGCAGTTCGGCGACGTGCTCGGCGACCAGGTCACGCTCGTGCCGGACGACGACCACGAGGTTGCCGGGATCGAGTGCGGCCGCGGCGGCGAGAGCATGCCCGAGCAGCGAACGGCCGCCGATGCGATGCAGCACCTTCGGGACCGCCGACTTCATACGGGTGCCCTCACCGGCGGCGAGAACCACGATTGCGCTGGGCCGAAGCACGCTCACGCGGGCTGCCTCCTCGTTGCGGGATCTGGGCGCACAGCGATCCTAATGCCCGGATCAGGCGCGCCGTTTGTGATCCCTTCGGCTCCGCCCCCCCGATTCGAACAGGGACCTCAAGGCACCAAAGGCCTGTGTGCTGCCGTTACACCAGGGCGGATCGAACTCGCGATCGAACTCGCGGATCGGGCTTTCGCCGACGATCGGCAACCAGTGTGCCGTGTCCGGCTACCGATCACCTATTCGGTTCACCGGCCGGAGCAGGCATAGCGTGGAGCGGTGAGCGAGACGCCAGAGCACCCGGCCGGCCCGAGCACCCCCGCATCATCGGCAACATCGGCATCACCCGCGGCGCCGGAGCCGGGCGGGGACTCCGAGTCGCTGCTCACGGTGATCATCGCGTTCGCCGCCAACCTGGCGATCGCCGCGGCCAAGACCTTCGCCGCGGTGGTCACCGGGTCGGCGGCGATGCTCGCCGAGGCGGCGCACTCCTGGGCCGACACCGGCAACGAGATCTTCCTGCTGATCGGCGTGCGCCGGGCCGAGAAACCGGCCGACGAGACGCACCGGCTCGGCTACGGCCGGGAGGGCTACATCTGGGCGATGTTCGCCGCGTTCGGACTGTTCGCCGTCGGGTCCGCGGTCTCGATCTGGCACGGCATCCAGTCCCTCGGGGAACAGCAGGAGGAGACCTCCTACGCCTGGGCCTACGGCATTCTCGCGATCGCCTTCGTGCTCGAGGGCACCTCGTTCACCCAGGCGATGCGGCAGACCAAGGCCGGTGCGTCCTATCGGGGGCTGCATCCGCTGCGGTACATCAGGATCACCTCGAACCCGGTGCTGCGCGCGGTCTTCGCCGAGGATCTGGCCGCCCTGATCGGGCTGGCCATCGCGGCCGCGGCGATGCTGGCGCACCAGCTGACCGGCAACGCGGTGTGGGACGCGGTCGGGTCGATCGCGGTCGGTGTGCTGCTCGGCGTGGTGGCGTTGTTCCTGATCAACCGGAACATGGACTTCCTGACCGGTGAGTCGGTGACCCCGATGGCC
Source organism: Kineosporiaceae bacterium (assembly GCA_036758885.1). Classification (GTDB taxonomy): domain Bacteria; phylum Actinomycetota; class Actinomycetes; order Actinomycetales; family Kineosporiaceae; genus DAIOVT01. Next base: position 1,977 of record DAIOVT010000203.1, on the reverse strand, counting down.
CGCAACCGGGCGCTGACCGCGCTGCTGCAGCACGACGACATCGAGCGGGTCAGCTTCCTGCACATGGAGTGGGTGGGTGCCGACCGGATCTTCCTGGTCGCGGCCGTCGATCTGACCGGCGACGAGGTCGAGTCGAACGTCGCCGCCCGGCTGGACGTGATCGAGAGGTCGCTGAACGCGCGGCCGAGATCGAACGCGCGGTGCTCACCCTGACCCCGCCGGACGACGCCACCGCGCTCACCCCGGAGCCGCTGCCGGCCTGGTACATCAACGGTTCGTGAATCCCCCGGACGGCGCAACGCGACGGGGCCGGCGGCACACCCGGACCGGTCAAGGGCACCGGCGAACGGCCGGTTGACGGCATGATGACGGGGTGACCTCCCCCACGGCCGCCGGCGAGTCGGCCACGCCGTCGCGGCGCCGCACGCGTGCCTCCGGCACGACGTCGGGTACCGCCCGGACGACCCCGGCCAAGCGCCGTCCACGGATGAGCGGCAAGGAACGCCGCGAGCAACTGCTCGACGTCGGGCGCAAACTCTTCGCCGAGCAGGGCTACGACGGAACCAGCGTCGAAGAGATCGCCGCGACCGCTCAGGTCTCCAAACCCGTTGTCTACGAACACTTCGGCGGCAAGGAGGGGCTCTACGCGGTCGTCGTCGACCGGGAGATCCAGGCGTTGCTGACCGCGATCACCGCCTCGCTCAGCGTCGAGGAGGCCAAGCCCCGGCACCTGGTCGAGAACGCGGCGCTGGCCCTGCTCACCTATATCGAGACCTCCTCGGACGGCTTCCGGATCCTGATCCGCGACTCCCCGGTCACCCAGGCCACCGGCAACTTCGCGACCCTGATCAGCGACGTCGCCACCCAGGTCGAGTACCTGCTGGGCGACGAGTTCCGCGAGCGTGGGCTGGACCCGAAGGCCGCCCCGGTCTACGCGCAGATGCTGGTCGGCATGGTCGCCCTCGCCGGGCAGTACTGGCTCGACCACCGGCGGATGAAGAAGACCGACGTCGCCGCGCACCTGGTGAACCTGGCCTGGAACGGACTGTCCGGTCTGGAACGCAAACCGCATCTGAGCGAACAGAACAGAGCCCGCCGTTCCGGTGCCGAGCCGGGTGAGCAGGACAGCGCGTGAGCGCCGGCACGAACGGGCACCCGAAGGCCGAACGCAACGCCGACGAGGTCGACCGGGTGGTCGCCGCCTGGCACCGGGAACGGCCCGATCTCGACCTGGGACCGCTCGAGGTGCTCTCCCGGGTGGCCCGGATCGCCCGGCAGCTCGACCGGCACCGGGCCGCGGCGTTCGCCGAACACGGCCTGGACACCTGGGAGTTCGACGTGCTGGCGGCGCTGCGCCGGGCCGGCGGCCCGTACCGGCTCTCCCCCGGTCAGCTGGCCGCCGAGACCCTGGTCGCCAGCGGCACCATGACCAACCGCATCGATCGGCTGCAGCAGCGCGAACTCGTCGTCCGTACCCCCGACCCGGACGACGGCCGGGGCGTCCTGGTCAGCCTGACCGAGGCGGGCCGCACCCTGGTGGACGCCGCGATGGTCACCCTGCTCGGCCGCGAACGCGCCGTGCTGGACGCGCTGGCCCTGGACGAGGCGGCCGAACTGGCCGCGCTGCTGCGCACCCTGGCCCTCGGCATCGAGGACCGCCGGGTACCCCGCTGACCCGATCAGGTTCATCCGATCAGCTGGTGCCCGATGTACTCCCCCGCCCGACAGCCCGGCGGGACGGCGAAGGCCGCCGAGCCCACGTGGGTGATCCAGATGTTCAGCACGTCGGCCTGGGCCAGCCGTTTCTGCACCGGCACGAACGCCGTGGCCGCGTCGGCCTGGTAGGCGGCGAAGAGCAGTCCGGCGTCGGGGCGGCCCTCGGCGTCCGGGCCGTCGTCGTAGCTGAACCCGCGGCGCAGCATGCGTTCGGCGGGGGTGCGTGCGGTCGCCCGGATGACGTGCGCCTGATCGGTGACG
>DAIOVT010000202.1:0-6987 GCA_036758885.1 Kineosporiaceae bacterium | reverse complement strand
GGTAGCCGCGCAGCGCCATCGCGCCGAACACCGCGAACTCGCCGTCGACCATCCAGTCGAGGTTCATCGTGAAGTGCAGCGGCACGCCGGTGACCCCGGTGGCCGGCCCGTAGTAGCGGATCGCCGACGGGTAGGCGGGGGCGTTGGGCGGCACGGCGTCCGGGTCGGACTCGCCCTTGTCGCTGATCACCCCGATCGGGTCGGTCGGCCCCGGCGGTGGCGCCCCGGTGCCGCCCTTGGCCGCGTAGAGCACCCGGCCGGCGGTGAGGATGCGTTCCCAGACCACGTCGGCCTGGTCCTTCTCGGCCAGACGCACTGCGGCAGAGGCCTCTTCGGTGCCCTTGGCCGTCGTCCGGTCGACGCTCACCTGCTCGGCCGGCACGTCGCCGGTGGAGCGGCCCAGGGTGATCCGCTTGGGCAGACCCTCGGCGGCCCACAACCGGCGCAGGGTCTGTGGCCGGACGTCGCCGATGGTGTCCTTGGCCACCGACGCCAGCCGCAGTTGCTCGCCGCGCAACCGGGCCTGCAACCGGGAGTCGATCCGGGTCGCCCAACCCGGCATCGGTGCCGCCTCGGTACCGTCACCCGTCGCGGCGTCGGCCCCGTCGCCTCCACCGTCGGCGGCGGCTGCTTTCCCCTTGCCCGGCAACACGATCCAGGCCATCTCGTCGAGAGCGTCGCGGAAGGTTGAGTAGGTCTGCCGGTCCTGCGGCACCGGGTCGTCGATCAGGGTGCCCAGAGCCGGATCGGCGTCCTTGGCCTGGGCGATCGGCAGCCAGATGTCGTGCTGCTCGTGGTAGAGCTGCACCACCCGGCGCTGTCCCGGCCCCGCCTGCCCACCGATCGAGTACACCCCGGCACCGAGCGGATAGGCGGCGGGCGTCAGCCGCACCACCCCGGCGAACTGCCCGCCCCGGTACAGCCGCATGGTGCGGCCACGGAACACGATCACGCCGACCCGGTCGGGCTTGGCGCCGTAGGCCCTGGCCAGCCAGTCGGTCACCGTCGTGACGGCAGCCGGCTCGCTCATGGTCAGTACGACCGGTTGCGCGGTGCCGGCCGCGGGGTCGGGCTTGCGGCGCAGCACCGCGCCCCCGGCGGGTCGCGCGACGCGCCCGGCGAACCGGACGGCGCCCCCGCCGGCCGCCCCCTCGCCGACGTGACGCGCGGCGAACCGGTCGGCGCGATGTTCTGCGGCATCGGCCTTCTCGCCCAACCCGATCCGGCCACTCGCCGGCGGTGCGTCGCGCTCCTCCAGCACGTGGGCGATCTCGTGCAGCAGCACCTGCCGCCCGGACGGTGCGGCCGGGTCCTGGCCGGCGCCCAGAACGACGTCCGACCCGACGGTGAAGGCCAGTGCCCCGGCGGCGCGGGCCGCCCGCTGCGCCGGCCCGCCGGTGTGCAGCCTGACCTCGCTCAGGTCGTGACCGACGCGCCGTTCGAGCTCCTGGCGCAGAGCCACCTCGAGTGGACGGCCGGTGCCGGCGAGCGCCTCGGCGACGGCAGCCGTGGCCCGGTTGCCCAGACGCTCGCGCAGGTCGGCGTACTCGGCCGCGGCCGGGTCGGCGGGCACGCGGGACGTGCCGGCCGGCCGGCGACCGGCCTCGGCGACCTTTTCCACGCGTTCCGCCACGGCTGCCGACCCCCTTCTGCCGCAGTCCCGCCGGCGGTCAGCCGACCGGTTCGGCGAGGTCCGGGTGCAAGAGCCGGCCGCGCTCGGCGCCGTCCTTGTCGGTCTCGACCTCGATCCGGTGCGCCTGCGCCCAGGCGTCGTTGCGGACGCCGGTGACCAACCAGTTGACGGTGACCTCCGGCTCGGCCGAGCGGACGGTGAACCCACCCTCCCGCACCGTCGAGGCGGTCACCCCGGCAAGGCTGTCCACCGTGGTCAGGTGCACCCGGGCCTCGATGTTCAGCGCCGCGAAGTAGTCGGGCAGGGCGATCTCGGCGGTCCCGTCCGCACCGGTCACCGCCGTGCCCGAGTAGAGGGTCGCCATCTCCGGGGACTCGACGAAGGAGTGGCTGAGTTTGCGTCCCCCGGGGTCGAGCGGGTGATCGATGGTGAACCCGCCGCCGCCCTTGGCGATGGAGCCGGTCACCTGAAGATTGCCGTTGATCGTGACCAGCGTCCGCGCCGAGGTGCCCAACGGGTTGGGCCGGACGTAGGCGACGCTCAGCACGTCGCGCCCCGACCACAGGCGGGCCACGCCGTCGAGCGCGTACCAGACCCAGCGCTGCCCGGTGCGTCTCGGATCGTCGACGAAGGTGGGGTTCGAGCGATCCGCGAAGGAGAACCCCCCACCGCCACCACCGCTGTGCACCTCGCCGCCCTCGACGTGCACGATCCGGGACGCGTCCTGGCCGGCGTCCATCCCGATGGTCAGCTGGGCGGTCCTCAGCTCCCCGGACCAGAATCGGCCGTCGTGGTCGAGACTGAGCAGGTCGCGTCCCGACCACAGCCGGGCCCTGCCGCCGAACGCGTACCAGACGAAGCGTTGCCCGTCGTCCGGGGTCTCGACGAACTTGCCGATCGTGCGGTCGGCGAAGGAGAACCCGCCGCCACCACCACCGCTGTGCACCTCGCTGCCCTCGATGTGCGCGGTTCGCGCCGCCCGCGTCGTGTCCGGCAGACCGACCGCCAGGTTGCCGGCGGCGTCGATCCGGACGGCGGTGCGCGGCCCGGTCGCGGCCGGGACGGCGAAGCTCAGCCCGCCGCCGGCCAGACCGGTCAGTTGCGCCGCGAGTCCTTGGACGACGTCCGTTCGCCCCGGTTGCTCACCCGGGACCGCCTGCGCCGCAAGCAGTGCCAGGTTTCCGGTGGCCGCGCTCGCCTGCTGCCGGGGACCGCCGGTGAGATCCGTGACCGCCCCGTCGGCGGCGACGCTGACCGCCGCGAGCACCACCTGCTCGCCGGTGTCGACGAAGCCGGCCGCGGCGACCAGGCGCAGCCACGGCGCGTGCAGCAACTCGGCCGCGGTGGCGATCCCGGTGTCGGGCTGGATCTCCCGCCAGGTGATGGTGAGCAACAGGTCGCCCCCCGGAGCGGGGGTCGCCAGCCTCACGCCATCGGCCGGCACCAGCACAGTGTCGACGTGCAGCACCGCCGCCGGGTCGACGTTCGGGTCGACGATCGCCGACCCGCCCTCGAGCAGGGCGATCACCCGGCCGCGAGCGTCGAACGCGGTACCCGGCGACACGGTCAGCCCGGCGGCACCGGCCGCGGCGGTCACGGTGAGGCCCTGCACCACACCGGTGCCGAACATCGCGCCGTTGCGAACCTGTTCCAGCGCAGCCAGATACGACTCGAAGTCGGTCAGGCTCTCGCCGTGCCCGGTGGAGCCGGTGCGCACCGTTCCGATGGCCACGTTCCAGTACTGGGTGCGCCGCAACGGCCCGGTGATCATGACAAGCTCCTCTGCGCCAGTTCTTCGTGATCGGGGTGGGCGTAGGCCTGGGCCGCGCCGTCGCGTACCTCGGGGTGCAGCAACCGCCCCCGGACGTGCTCCTCCTTCGGCTCCTCGACCTGGATGCGGTGGGCGTCCGCCCACGGGTCGGCCCGTTCGCCGAGCAGGATCCAGCACACCCGCGTCCGCGGACGATCGCAGCGGATCCGGAAGGCACTGTCCCGCAACGGCTCTGCCACTGCGGCGGTGGCCGGCTCGCCGATCACGGTGAGGTGGTAGGTGAACTCCTTGTTCAGCGTCTCGACGTACTCCGGCACCCGGACGACGGCCTCGCCCGAGGCGTCGGTGGTGACCGTGCCCCGGTAGACGTTGAGCATCTCCGGCGACTCGACGAAGGAGTGCGACAGGTAGGAGTTCTGCGGGTCCAGCGGATGGTCGATCTTGAACCCGCCGCCCCCCTTGCTCAGGGTGCCGGTGATCGACACGTTGCCGTAGAACTGGCCGGCGGTGCCGCCGGCGACGGCTCCGCCGACGACTCCGAAGTTGTTGCCGGTGGCCCAGATCCCGGTGCCGCGCCCGTTGGCGAGCACCCCGATCGCCCCGGTCGCCTGCACGGCCGAGCGGAACGGGCCGTCCTGGGTGTTGTTGGCGGTGATCGCGACGCCGGTGCTGACCACACCGAGCTGGCCGCCCGGGGAGGCGGTGCCGATGCCGACCGAGTCGCCGCCGTCGAAGGCGACCACGGCGCCGCCGGAGCGGATGAACAGGGTGCCGTTGCCGATGTCGCCGATCCGGGACCCCCACAGCGACATCGTCGCCGCGCCGTCCGGGCGACCGAAGTCGCCGCCGAAGCGCAGCGATCCGTTGGTGACGTCCATCCGCAACGCCCAGCCGGCCCCGATCCCGTAGAAGCCGACCTCGTTGTCGCTCGCCATGCCGACGAAGGCGCGATCCCCGCGCGGGGCGTCCTGGAAGAACCAGACCCCGGCCGAACCGTCGCCGCCCTGACGCACACGCATCCGCCGGGCGACGTCCAGACCGAGCCCCTCCCCGGTCGGCGCGACGGTCAGCAGGTCCCGCCCGGACCACAGCCGGGCCTGACCGGAGGTCGCGTACCAGACGTAGCGCTGCCCGGCGTTCGGGGAGGCGACGAACGAGCCGACGCCACGGTCGGCGAAGGAGAGTCCGCCACCCGGGCCGCCGGAGTGGATGCCCTGGTCCCCCTCGACGTGCAGCGCCGTCTCGGCCGGGCCGGCGACGCCGAGGCTCAGCCGCCCACCGGCCGGCAGCAGCTGGGCCCGGGTCAGTGCGGCATCGATGCTGAGCAGCCGGACCTGTTGGCCGGCAACGCCTTCCGGGGTCCCGGTGAGCTCCAGGCCGCCCTCGTCGGGGACGGCGAGCAGCGCGCCGGCCTGCTGGCTCACCGACGGGCCGGCGCCTGCGGCGGCGACCGGACGGCGCAACTCGATCCGCCCGGCCGGCAGCCCGGCCGCCCGGCGCCGGGTGGGTTCCAGCGAGGTGAGCGCGTCGGCGGCGTCCAGACCGACCCGGGCGAGCACCACCTCGACCCCGTCGTCGGCCACCGCGGCCTCGGCCCGCAACCGCAGCCAGGGTGCGTGCAACAGCACCGGCGGGGCACCGATCTGGCCCTGGTCCTGCACCTCGCGGAAGGTGACGGTGAGCAGCAGCGTGGCCGGGCCGAGACCGGCGGTGCCGAGCAGCACCCCGGCCGCGTTCACCGACACGGTGGCGATGTTCACCACCTGCGTGGGATCGGCGGCCGGATCGGTGACGGCGACCCCGCCGGCGGCGAGGGAGATCAGCCGGCCGCGCGCGTCCAGCGCGGTGCCCGGCGCCACCCGCACCCCGGGCTGCCCGGTGGTGGCGCCGACCGTCAGCCCGTCGGCGATCCCCCAGGAGTGCAGGCTCGACTCGGTCGCCCGGGCCAGGGGAAGCAGACCGCTCTCGACGTCGGTCAGGCTCTCGCCGTGGGTCGACGAGCCGGCCCGGACCGTGCCGGTGGCGACGTTGAAGTACTGGGTACGCGTAATCGGCAGCGCGCTCATACCGAGGTCAGCCTGTTCTGGCCGGCGCTCGCGACGCTCCAGGTGCCCACGGCCGCCGGGGTCAGCTTCGGGTGCGTCGCACCGCCCGCACTCGCCAGCAGCACCGGGGTGCCGCCGACGGTGAGCCGGGTAGCGGCTCCGGAGACGGCGGCGTCGCTGACGCAGGGCGCCGCCGCGGGCGGGCTCGAGGTCGTCTGATTGGTGCAGGCGGCGAAGTCGAGCCCGCTCTCCATGCCGAGCAGCAGCACACCCCGACCGGCGACGGTCAGCCGCCCGGTGGTGGTGGCCGGAACCGCCTTGCCCTGATGCACGCAGGACAGCGACGCCGCCGAGGCCAGCACCGCGGTGCCCATCAGCCGACCCGCAGCGGCGTGCCCGGCGCCGGCGGCCGGGCCGCGGGGGCGCCGTCCGGGGCCGGCTGCTGATCGGCTTCGAGCGGCTCGGCCGATTCGCCGGTGAACTCGGCCAGCACCTGGATCGCCCCGGCGATCCGCAGCAGGGTCTCCCGGACGGCGACCTCCTGGGCGAGCAGTTCGTGCAGCCGTCGTTGCCCGACCTCGTACTCGCGGTGCAGTTCCTGCAGCCGCTCGCCGAGCGAGGCCGCCGGCACGTCCGGCGTTCCCTGTTCGATCATCGAATCCTCCAGATCTCAGCAAATGTGTTCACTACCAAGCGTTCTCAGGCCTCGGTGATCGGCGCCCAGGACAGGTGCGCCGGCCGGTTCTGCTCGACCACGTCAGCGATGTTCGCCATCACCCGTTGCAGCAGCAGCGAACGCTGCACCGGGTCCTCGGGCAGTCCGGCGGCGATGAAGTGCACGACGACGTCGAACCGGAACGGGTCCAGCCGGGGCCAGACCGGGTTGACCGAGGGTTGCGCCGGCAGCCCCGGGTCGCAGATCACCAGCCGGTCGCCGTCGGCGGCCATACCGGTGGGGAACACCATCGAGCCGGCCTCGCTGACCCGGGTCACCTGCGCGGTGCCGCCGAGACCGGGTCCGAGGTCGACCCGGTACACCGCGGCCGGCTCGGCCACCGCCCGCACGAACGGGTCGCTGGTCGAGCCGAACGGTTTGAGCCCGACGTCGAGCACGTGCAGCACCTCGTTCAGCCGGACCAGCGCGGTCGGAGCCACCAGCGGGTTCGCCGCGGGCAACAGGTTCCGCTCGGTCCAGGCCGCGCCGCCGCGGTCGACCGCGACCAGGTTCCCCGGGAACTCCTGCGGTGACGCCGGCTCCTGCGGGCCGCCGTCGCCGACGATCAGCGTGCCGTCGGCGTCGACCAGCAGCGACAGCGGTTCGATCACGGTGGTCAACGGCCGGTCGCTGATCGCCGGGGCGGGTCCGGGGGTCACCGAGACCAGCCGGGGCGGATCGGGTGTGCCCAGCCCGCTGCCGTGGTGCAGCACCAGCAGGTCACCGTCGACGTCCAGCGCCATCGCCACCGGGGTCACCGGGATCGACTGGCCCCCAGCGGCTTTGACGGTCAGCGTGGCCACCTTGGTGGCGGTGCCGGCGT